>NZ_JBEZNQ010000039.1:0-78842 GCF_040653315.1 Streptomyces sp. NPDC047981
TCTCGATAGCGGAGCTATCGGGGCGTTTCGGCAACGCGGCGAGGTGCCGTGCCAGGCGCCGCGGCCCCGGTCATGATCCGCCGGACAGGCCCTAGCGCAGCGCCCCGCCGGTCCGGGTCAGGTCCGCGGCGGCCCGCTCCAGCTCCTCGGCGGCGCGGTTGATGCGCTCCGTGGTGTGGGTCACCTGGCGGCCGAGCCGCTGGGCTTCGATGAAGACCTTGATACCGAGGACGCCGAGGACGGCGATGCCGAGGAATCCGAGGGCGATGGCGAGCATGGGCCAGAACATGGGGTGAGCCTAGAGGGTGGGCCCCTGTCGGGGCGTCAGACGGTGGAGTGCAGGCGCAGCGTGCGGACGCCGCCGCCGGTGAGGAGTTCGACGATCCGCTCACCGGCGGGCTTGCGGACCGCGCTGCCGCACTCGGGGCAGGTGAACGAGTAGAAGGTCGTACGGCTGCTGGCGCCGATGGCCAGCCGCAGGGAACCCGCGGAGAGCTCGAAGCGGGCGCGGCACTCGGGGCAGGCGGCCTTGAAGAAGACCGGCGCGATCGAAGCAGTCATTCCGTGCATCACGGACATTTCCCTCATCTCTCTCCCCTGTCCCGTGTCCCCGCCGTGCCTCACGCCTGGCTCTCGTAGGCCGAGAGCGCCGCGGCCGCCGCCTCCCGCGCACTGTCGGCGAGCTCTTGCGGAGCCACGATCCGACCGTCGCTCCCCAGCCGCAGCGCCAGCCGGCGCAGCGAGGCCGGGGCGGGTGTCCGCAGCGTGATCCGCAGGCCCCCGTCGGGCAGCTCGTCGGCCCGGTCGTGCGGGTAGTACTCGGCGACCCAGCGGCCGCCGGGACCCACCTCGACGACGACCTCGGGATCCTCGGCGGACGGCTGCACCAGACCCTCCGACAGGTCCCGCAGCTCGATCTCCGGCGGCGCGGAGTGCTCGTCCAGGATCCGGATCTCGGCGACCCGGTCCAGACGGAACGTGCGGCGCGCCTCCGAGAGCCGGCACCACGCCTCCATGTACGTGTGCCCGACGGCGAACAGCCTGATCGGGTCCACCTCGCGCTCGGTCAGCTCGTCGCGGGCGGGCGAGTAGTACCGCACCCACAGCCGCCTGCGCTCCGAGATCGCGCGGTCCACCTCCGCGAAGACCCCGCCCTCGGACTCGAAGGTCACCGAGAGCCGCGCGCTCGCACCGGCGACCTCGCCGGCCGCCGTCTCCAGCTTCGCGGTGGCCCGCAGCAGGGCCTCCCGGTCGCCTTCCCGCAGCCCGGGCAGCGTCGCCACGGCCCGCGCGGCGACCAGCAGGGCCGTCGCCTCGTCGGCGGCGAGCCGCAGCGGCTCCGCGACGTCGTCCGGGTTGTGCCACCAGATCCGGTCACCGTCGGTGTCGATGTCGAGCAGGTCGCCACCGCGGAAGCTCGTGCCGCACATCGGCAGCACGTCGAGGTCCGAGATCAGCTCGTCCTCGGTGATCCCGAAGGCGCGGGCGACATCGGCGACATGCGCGCCGGGGCGTTCCCGCAGATACGTGACGAGGGAGAGCATCCGCCTCGTCTGGTCGATCGCGTTCGCAGCCATGCTGTACGTCTCCCCCTTCAGCCCTTGGCCACGGCGCGCAGCCGGTCCACCACGTCGGCCCGCAGGTCCGCGGGCTCGATCACCACGACATCGGGACCGAACTCCACGAGCCAGGCGTCCAGGCCGTGCCCGTACGGAATCTCCAGCTCGTCCCAGCCGTCGGCACCCTCCCGCACGGACTGGGCGCGGGCCCGCAGCGGGTAGCCGCTGCCGGCGCGCAGCCGGATGCGGGCGGACCGGGTGGCGGTCTCCCCCGCCCAGCTCTCCACGGTCTCCCGGACGGTGACGACGTCGGGCACGGGCGCGGTGAACGCACCGGCCCGGGAGCGGACCTTGCCGGTGATGCGGGAGAGCCGGAAGACGCGTTCGGCGCCCCGGTCGCGGTCCCAGCCCGCGAGATACCAGTGACCGCGCCAGCACTCCAGGGTCCACGGCTCGACCTGGCGCGTCTCGGGACGGGCCGCCGTCGCCTTGCGGTAGTCGAAGACGACCGGGCGACGGTCGCGGCAGGCCAGCATCAGGGGCTCGAAGGCCGCCTCGTGCACGGGGATGCGCGGTTCGAGGGCGCTGTGCTGAGCGTCGTACGCGTCCTCTGCCTCGGGCATGCCTGCGGCGCGGAGCTTCTGCAGGGCGCCGCTGGCGGCTCCGGCGAGCCTCGCCTGCTGCCAGACCTTGGCGGCCAGGCCGAGCGCCGCGGCCTCCTCGGCGTCCAGGGTGATGGGCGGAAGGCGGTTGGAGTCGCGGCGGGCCAGATAGCCCGTCTCGCCCTCCAGGTTCTCGACGGTCTCGATGACCAGGCCGAGTTCGCGCAGATCGTCCTTGTCCCGCTCGAACATCCGGTTGAAGGAGTCGTCCGTGCCGGCTTCCATGTAGGCCTCGATGGAGCCGCGCAGCTCACGCTTGCTGAGCGGTCTGCGGGTCCCGAGCAGACAGAGGGCCAGATTCATCAGCCGCTCGGCCTTGGCAATCGCCATCGACGCCCTGCACCTCTTCTGCCGGATTGACTTCGGGGACATCCGACCGTACCGCCCCGGGGTGTCGTGGCAAAAGCCGAGGGCCCGCGCCTGGACAGGCACGGGCCCTCGTTCGAGCAGATCCGGTCAGCGCGTACGCCGAACCGATCGGGTTCAGCGCTTCTTGACGCCGACCAGGTCGCAGACGAAGATCAGCGTCTCGCCGGGGGCGATGGCGCTGCCCGCGCCACGGTCGCCGTAGGCGAGGTGGGCGGGGATGACCAGCTGGCGGCGGCCGCCGACCTTCATGCCCTGCACACCCTGGTCCCAGCCCGCGATGACCTGGCCGACACCGAGCTGGAAGCCCAGCGCGCTGCCACGGTTCCAGGAGGCGTCGAACTCCTCACCGGTGGAGAAGGCCACACCCACGTAGTGGACCTGGACGGCGTCGCCGGCCTCGGCCACCTCGCCGTCGCCCTCCCAGATGTCCTTGATCTCCAGGTCCTTCGGCGGCTCGCCGCCGGGGAAGTCGACCTCGGGCTTCTCGATGCTCACTGCAGTGTGCTCCTCAGAACTCAGCAACCGCGCAATGGTGAACTGCGCGACGGGGACAGTCTTACATCTTCGCCAGAATGTCGACGGCGAACACCAGCGTGGAGTTCTTCGGGATGCCCTGCTGCTCCTTGTCGCCGAACGCCTCGGACGGCGGGGCGACGATCAGGACGCGGCTGCCGACCTTCTTGCCGGTGAGACCGTCCTTGAGACCCTTCAGGGTCAGCTGGGCCAGCGGGAAGTTCGCCGGCTTGCCCGTCTGGTACGTCGAGTCGAAGACCTTGCCGTCCTTCCACAGCGCGGCGACGTAGTTCACCACGACCGTGTCGGTGGCGGCGACGGTCGCGCCCTTGGACTCCAGGATGTAGTTGGAGACCAGCTTGGTCGGCGGATCGACCTTCGGCACGGTCAGCGAGGGGGCCTTGCCGTCGGTGTTCGTACCGACCTTGGGCAGGTCCTTGTTGTCCTGGGCGACCTCGGTGCCCTCGGCGGACTTCGGGATCGTCGTCGCCTTCAGGATGTCCACGACGAAGACGAGGGTGGCGTTCGGCTTGATGTCGCCCTGGCCCTGCTCGCCGTAACCGAGCTCCGGCGGAATGCCGATCTCGATACGGCTGCCGACCTTCTGGCCCTCCAGGCCCTGGTCCCAGCCCTTGATGACCTGGCCGGCGCCGAGCGTCAGGTCGAAGGGCTGCCCGCGGTCGAAGCTGTTGTCGAACGGCGTGGTGGAGTCCCAGGCCTGGCCCAGGTAGTTCACCTGGAGCGCGTCGCCCTTCTTCGTGACCGCGCCGTCGCCCTCGCTGATCACATTGACCTTGAGTTCCTTCGGCGGATCACCCTCACCCTTGGCGAGGGTGGGCTTCTCCCCGAACTTCTCGCCCGCGGTGATGGCGGGCAGTCCGTTCTTCATCGAGGCGTTATCGGAGCCCTTGTCGTCGCTGCCGCACGCCGCTGTCGACAGCAGCAGCAGTGGGACGACCAGTAGGCCGGCAAGTCGGCGCACGTGTTCCTCAGATCTCAGACGGCACAGTAGTTGCCCGACACTCTAGGGCCTTTCGCTGGGATCAGACCGGGCAGGCCAAGGGCCCCGCACGTCATACGCACGGGGCCCTGGCGCTTCGTACAGCGTCGTCCTACATTCCGGCGATCAGCTTTTCCACCCGGTCGTCGACCGACCGGAACGGGTCCTTGCACAACACGGTGCGCTGCGCCTGATCGTTGAGCTTGAGGTGGACCCAGTCGACGGTGAAGTCCCGCCGCTGCTCCTGCGCACGGCGGATGAAGTCGCCGCGCAACCGTGCCCGGGTGGTCTGCGGGGGCACCGACTTGCCCTCGAAGATCTTCAGGTCGTTGCAGATCCGGGCGGCCTGCCCCTTCCGCTCCAGGAGGTAGTACAGCCCCCGGCGACGGTGGATGTCGTGGTACGCGAGGTCTATCTGCGCGACCCTGGGGTGCGACATGGTCATGTTGTTCTTCGCCCGGTACCGCTCGATGAGCTTGTACTTCATGACCCAGTCGATCTCGGTGCCGATGCGGTCCAGGTCCTCGGCCTCGATCGCGTCGAGCGTGCGGCCCCACAGCTCCAGGACCTGGGCGACCGTGCCCGTACGGATGCCGCGGCGGTCGACGAAGTCGGCGGCCTTCTCGTAGTACTCCCGCTGGACCTCGAGGGCCGAGGCCTCACGGCCGCTGGCGAGCCGGACCTTGCGCTGGCCCGTGATGTCGTGACTGACCTCGCGGATCGCCCGGATCGGGTTCTCCAGTGTCAGATCGCGCATCACCGTGCCCGCCTCGATCATGCGCAGCACGAGGTCGGTCGCCCCGACCTTCAGCAGCATGGTCGTCTCGGACATGTTCGAGTCGCCGACGATGACGTGCAGTCGGCGGTAGCGCTCGGCGTCCGCGTGCGGCTCGTCACGGGTGTTGATGATGGGTCGGGAACGGGTCGTCGCCGAACTGACGCCCTCCCAGATGTGCTCGGCCCGCTGCGAGACGCAGTAGACCGCGCCCCGCGGCGTCTGGAGCACCTTTCCGGCGCCGCAGATCAGCTGCCGGGTGACCAGGAAGGGAATGAGGATGTCCGCGAGCCGCGAGAACTCCCCGTGCCGGGCCACCAGATAGTTCTCGTGGCAGCCGTAGGAGTTTCCGGCCGAGTCGGTGTTGTTCTTGAAGAGATAGACGTCGCCGGCGATTCCCTCCTCGTGCAGGCGGCGTTCGGCGTCGACGAGCAGACCTTCGAGAATGCGCTCGCCTGCCTTGTCGTGCGTGACCAGTTCGGTCACGTTGTCGCATTCGGGTGTTGCGTATTCCGGATGCGAACCCACGTCCAGGTACAGGCGGGCGCCGTTCCGCAGGAAGACATTGCTGCTGCGGCCCCATGACACGACACGGCGGAAGAGGTAGCGCGCCACTTCGTCAGGTGACAGTCGGCGCTGTCCCCTGAACGTGCACGTGACGCCGTACTCGTTCTCCAGCCCGAAAATGCGGCGGTCCATGTCTGAACATTACGCCTGACGGCCTGTGCTGAAACCGGGTTCGACAGCCCCGTTTCGATCATTTTCCGATGAGTGCGCGTTCCTTTCGGCGTGTCCGGCCTCACCGGCGCCCCCGCCGACGGCGTGTCGCACGGTGCGGCCCGGCACCCGCAGCACCCTGCCGGTCGCCAGGAGGACCAGGAGGGCCACCAGACCGCCGCCGCCCGCGACGGCGAAGCCCGCGGTCGTCCCGGCCAGTTCGACCGCCGGGCCCGCGACGGCGGAGCCGAGCGCGGCTCCCACGCCGAAGGTCGTGACGAGCCAGGAGAAGGCCTCGGTGACGGTACCGGTGGGCGCGTGCCGGTCGACCACGATGAAGCCGCAGGCGAGCGCCGGGGCGAGGAAGACGCCCGAGAGCGCGGCGAGGGCCGTCATCGGCAGCACACCGGGCGTGAGCATGAGGGGCAGGTAGCCGAGGGCCAGCAGGCCGACGATGACCGTGAGACGGCGCTCGGGCGGGCCCGACCAGCGGCGGGCGCCGTAGGCGACACCACCGATCAGCGCTCCGAGGCCCAGCGCGGCCATCAGCCAGCCGTACGCCGCCTCATGGCCCCGCTCGTCGGCGTAGGCGAGGGCCGAGACCGTGATCGAGCCGAGGGCGAGCCCGACGAAGAAGAAGGAGCCCAGCAGCGCCAGCAGGCCCGGCGAGCGCAGCGCCCCCAACCAGTGCGCCTCCCGGTGCGCCGACCGCCACGTGCGCGAGGGCTCGGACAGGACGACGGACAGGGCTCCGAGGACGCCGAGGACGTTGATGACCAGCAGGGCCGCGGCCGGCGACCACAGGGCCACGAACAGCGTCACCAGGAGCGGGCCGACCGTGAACATGACCTCCTGGGCCACCGCGTCCAGGGCGTACGCCCGGTGGACCCGGTCCTCGCGGCCCAGGACACTCGGCCACAGGGCGCGCAGCCCGCCTTCGAGGGGCGGGGTGAACAGCCCGGCGACGACGACCGCCGCGTAGGCGAGCACGAGGGGGCTGATTCCGGCCACGGCCAGGACGATCATGCCGAGGGCGGAGATCAGCGCGGCGGGCAGCTGGACCCGCGGTTGGCCCTTGAGGTCGACGGCGCGGCCGAGCAAGGGCTGGCCGATGGCGGTCGCGATGCCGTACGCGGCGGTGAGGCCGCCCGCCAGGCTGAAGCTGCCGCCCTCGGAACGGACGAAGATGACCAGGGCGATGGGCCCGGTGCCGTTGGGGAGCCGGCCGACCAGGGTGCCGGTGAGCAGTCGCAGGGCGTGCGGAGCCCTGAGTATGTCGAGATAGCCGCCGCTCTCCTTGGCCTCGGTGGCCATGTCCGTCTCCCTTCCCCCGGTACCCACCCCCGAGGTTTTACGTATAACTGCAGGCGTCATACGTACCATGGCCGCAACCCGCGGGTCCACCCCCGCGAACGGCGACCACCTCTCACGGAGGCACCAGTGCAGACCCCAGACTCCCCCGGAGCGGCCAGGCCCACCAGCCGGGACGTCGCCCGCACCGCCGGGGTGTCGCAGGCCACCGTCTCCCTCGTGCTCGGCGACAAGTGGCGCGGCAGGGTCTCCGAGCGCACCGCCGACACGGTGCGCGAGGCCGCCCGGACGCTCGGATACCGGCCGAATCTCGCCGCCCGCAATCTCCGCCTCGGCCACACGCGCACCGCGCTCCTCGTCGTGCCCGCCCTCACCAACGAGTTCTTCGCCCGCGTCTACACCGGCGCCGCCACCGTCGCGGCCCGTCACGGCTTCGGCGTCGTCCTCTACCCGTCCCCCGACGGCGTCGGCCCCGCCAAGGACCCCTTCGCCTCCGCCCGGGCAGCCCTCGACGGCATCATCGCCTCCTCCATGGCGACCGACGCCCTCAAGGCCTTCCACGGCACCGACCTGCCGCTCGTCATGCTGGACAGCGACCCCTCCGACACCGGGGCCGCGGCCCACGTGAACCTCGACATCGCCGACGGCATGCGCCAGGTCACCGCCCACCTGCTCGGCCATGGCCACCGCCGCTTCGTCCACCTCGCCTCGGCCGTGCCGTCCTGGACCTTCGACGTCCGCGCGGCGGCGCTCGCCGAAGCCCTCCGCGGCGTCGACGTGCGGACCGTCCGGGCACCCCTGGACGTCGACGGCGCCCGCGCGGCCGCCGAGGCCGCCCTCACCGGCCCCGGCCCCCGCCCCACCGCGCTCGTCTGCGACGACGACATCCTCGCCGCCGGCGCCTGCAAGGCCGCCCGCCGCCTCGGACTGCGCGTCCCCGAGGACGTCTCCGTCACCGGCTTCGACGACCTCGCCCTGGCCACCGCCGTCGAACCGGAACTCAGTACCGTCCGGCTCCCCGCCGAGCGGATCGGCGAGCGCGGCATGGACGCCCTCCTGGCCGTCCTCGCCGGCCGCACTCCCGAACCCGGCGACCTGCCCGTCACGCTCATGCCGCGCGACTCCTCCGGCCCCGCCCCCGCCTGACCGGGCACGACGAAGGCCCCGGTCCACCGCGATGGACCGGGGCCTTCAGGAAACGTTCTCGGCGGGGCTTGCTCGGACTACTCCTCCGAGTCCTCCGCGATCTCGTCGGACGGCTCGTCCGTCTTCGCGATCGCCGCGTTGTCCGCCTCGAGCAGACGCACCAGCTGACGGCCGACGATCCGCTTGAACTTGCGCTGCTGCGGACGCGTACGGTCCAGGACCGCCACCTCGAGCCGCTCCGCGGGAATCTCCCGCTCGCTGCCGTTGGTGTCCCGCGACAGCGCCTGCACGGCCAGCTTCAGCGCCTCGGCCAGGGACATCCCGTCACGGTGCCGCTGGTCCAGGAAGCCGCTGATCTGCTCGGCGTTGCCGCCGACCGCGACCGAGCCGTGCTCGTCCACGATCGACCCGTCGTGCGGCAGCCGGTAGATCTGGTCGCCCTCGGGCTCCGCGCCCACCTCGGCCACGACCAGCTCCACCTCGTACGGCTTCTCACCCGCACTGGAGAAGATCGTGCCCAGCGTCTGCGCGTACACGTTCGCCAGGCCCCGGGCCGTCACGTCGTCCCGGTCGTAGGTGTAACCCCGGAGGTCGGCGTAGCGCACGCCGCCGATCCTGAGGTTCTCGTACTCGTTGTACTTGCCGGCCGCCGCGAACCCGATCCGGTCATAGATCTCGCTGAACTTGTGCAGCGCCCGGGACGGGTTCTCACCGACGAAGACGATGCCGTCGGTGTACTGCAGGACGACCAGACTGCGGCCGCGGGCGATGCCCTTGCGGGCGTACTCCGCCCGGTCGGCCATGGCCTGCTGGGGTGAGACATAGAACGGAGTCGACACCGGCTACCCGTCCCTTTCTTCTGGGGAACTACGGACGACGAGGGATCAGAGCAGGGCCGCGCGCGGACCGTCGGGCTGCTCCAGGCGCCGATCGGTGACCGTACGGGCGAGCGCCGAGGACTCCTCCTCGGTGAGCCTGCGGAAGCCCTCGTCGGTGATGACGGTGACGATGGGATAGATGTGTCGGTACAGGTCGGGACCGCCGGTCGCCGAGTCGTCGTCGGCGGCGTCGTAGAGGGCCTGCACGACCAGCGTCGTCGCCTGCTCCTCCGTCAGATCCGGTCGGTACAGCTTCTTCATGGAACCCCGGGCGAAGACCGAACCCGAACCCGTCGCGGCGAAGCCGTGCTCCTCGGAGCGGCCACCGGTGACGTCGTAGGAGAAGATCCGGCCCTTCTCCTTGCCCTCGTCCCAGCCGGCGAACAGCGGCACCACGGCCAGGCCCTGCATGGCCATGCCGAGATTGCCGCGGATCATCGTGGACAGGCGGTTCGCCTTGCCCTCCAGGGAGAGCGTCGCGCCCTCCACCTTCTCGAAGTGCTCCAGCTCCAACTGGAACAGCTTGACCATCTCGACGGCGAGACCGGCCGTACCGGCGATGCCCACCGCCGAGTACTCGTCGGCGGGGAACACCTTCTCGATGTCGCGCTGCGCGATCATGTTCCCCATGGTCGCCCGCCGGTCACCGGCGAGCACGACACCGTCCGGGAACGTGACCGCGACGATCGTGGTGCCGTGCGGCGCCTCCACGACCCCCTCCGGCAGCTTCCGGTTCCCCGGGAGCAGCTCGGGCGAGTGGGCGGACAGGAAGTCCAGGAACGAGGACGACCCCGGCGTCAGGAAGGCCGCTGGTAGACGCCCGGTGCTACGAGTGTTGGCTTCCACGCGTGTCCCTCCAAGTATTGAGATGGCCGGACGCGGGCCACCGGGGTCGTCCCCCGGCAGCCCGTCGGCCTTGGCCGCATTGCGGTTGAAGCACGGTACGTCACGGACCCTACCCGGCTCGTGACGGTGATCCACATCGGCTTCGGGGACAGCGGCAGGACCTGCCGGCACCCGGCGTGACGCAGGAGACCGGACGGTGCGGACCACAGCGGCCCGCACCCGTCCAGTGACCTTTCACCACCCGCCCCCACCTTCGATTCGAAGGTCAAGCGACCTTACTGGCCACCCTTTTGCACGAAGGACCGCACGAAGTCCTCGGCGTTCTCCTCGAGGACGTCGTCGATCTCGTCCAGGACGGAGTCCACGTCGTCGCTGAGCTTCTCCTGGCGTTCCTTGAGGTCGGAGCTCGCCTCCGCGGTCGTCTCCTCGACCTCCTCCGTGGAACGCGTCGCCTTCTGCTGTCCGCCGCCGGTGTCCTTGGTCGCCATATCCCTCACCCCGCTCGAATCGGCCCGCTCGGTTGGGTCTCTCAAGATCAGACCCTACAAGCCAGGTCTGACTTCGGCCCCGCAGTTTGGTACAACGTCCGGGCACTAGTCCCATGATTCCCAGTGCCCGGGCATTTCAGGCGCGCCTCAGCCGCCGGAAAGGACGCGGACCAGTTCCTCCGCGGTCCTGCAGCGGTCCAGGAGTTCCTTGACGTGGTTCCTGGTGCCCCGCAGGGGTTCCAGGGTCGGTACGCGCTGGAGGGAGTCGCGGCCCGGGAGGTCGAAGATGACCGAGTCCCAGGACGCGGCGGCCACGTCGTCGGCGTACTGCTCCAGACAGCGGCCGCGGAAGTAGGCCCTGGTGTCCTCCGGCGGCTTCGTCTCGGCCCTCTCGACCTCGGACTCGTCCAGGAGCCGCTTCATGCGTCCCCGGGCCACCAGGCGGTTGTACAGGCCCTTCTCGGGGCGTACGTCCGCGTACTGGAGGTCCACGAGGTGGAGGCGGGCGGCGTCCCAGTCGAGGCCGTCGCGGCGCCGGTAGCCCTCCATCAGCTCCCGCTTGGCGATCCAGTCCAGCTCGCCGGCGAGGCTCATCGGGTCGTTCTCGAGCCGGTTGAGGGTGTCCTCCCAGCGGATCAGGACGTCCTTCGTCTGCTCGTCGGCGTCCACGCCGTAGCGCTCCTCCACGTACTTCCTGGCCAGCTCGAAGTACTCCATCTGGAGCTGGACCGCGGTGAGTGTGCGGCCGCTGCGGAGCGTGACGAGGTGCTGGAGGCCGGGGTCGTGGGAGACCTGGTGGAGGGTGCGGACGGGCTGGTCGACGGCGAGGTCGACGTTGATGAAGGAGTCCTCGATCATCGACAGGACCAGCGCGGTCGTGCCCAGCTTGAGGTAGGTGGAGATCTCCGAGAGGTTGGCGTCGCCGATGATCACGTGCAGGCGGCGGTACTTCTCGGCGTCGGCGTGCGGCTCGTCGCGGGTGTTGATGATGGGCCGCTTGAGGGTGGTCTCCAGGCCGACCTCGACCTCGAAGTAGTCGGCGCGCTGGCTGATCTGGAAGCCGTGCTCACGGCCGTCCTGGCCGATGCCGACGCGCCCGGCGCCGGTGACGACCTGGCGGGAGACGAAGAACGGGGTGAGGTGGCGGACGATGTCCGAGAAGGGCGTCTCCCGCTTCATCAGGTAGTTCTCGTGGGTGCCGTAGGAGGCACCCTTGTTGTCGGTGTTGTTCTTGTACAGGTGGATGGGCTGGGCGCCGGGCAGCTGGGCGGCCCGCTCGGCGGCCTCGGCCATGATCCGTTCGCCGGCCTTGTCCCAGAGCACGGCGTCGCGCGGGTTGGTGACCTCGGGAGCGCTGTACTCGGGGTGGGCGTGGTCGACGTAGAGCCTGGCTCCGTTGGTGAGGATCACGTTGGCCAGGCCGATGTCCTCGTCGGTGAGCTGGCTGGAGTCGGCGGCCTCACGGGCGAGGTCGAAGCCGCGGGCGTCCCGCAGCGGGTTCTCCTCCTCGAAGTCCCAGCGGGCGCGGCGCGCCCGGTGCATCGCCGCCGCGTAGGCGTTGACGATCTGGGACGAGGTGAGCATGGCATTGGCGTTGGGGTGGCCCGGAACGGAGATCCCGTACTCCGTTTCGATGCCCATTACTCGCCGTACGGTCATGCGGCCCTCCTTGCCCGGCGGCGCTCCCCATCGGGTGCGGCGCTGCGAGTACCGACGAGCCTAGAGCGACTCCGCGCCGGTGGGGAGATCGATTGCGTCATTCCCGCGGTGAGTCGCGGGGAAAAGCGGCCGGCTGCGGAGGTCCGTGGGTCCGGACCTCCGCAGCCGGTGTGCGACCTACAGGTACTGACCGGTGTTGGCCACCGTGTCGATGGAGCGTCCGGTGTCCGCGCCCTGCTTTCCGGTGACGAGGGTGCGGATGAAGACGATCCGCTCGCCCTTCTTGCCGGAGATCCGGGCCCAGTCGTCGGGGTTGGTGGTGTTGGGCAGGTCCTCGTTCTCCTTGAACTCGTCCACGCAGGCCTGGAGGAGGTGGGAGACGCGGATGCCCTTCTGGTTGTGGTCGAGGAAGGCCTTGATGGCCATCTTCTTGGCCCGGTCGACGATGTTCTGGATCATCGCTCCGGAGTTGAAGTCCTTGAAGTACAGGACTTCCTTGTCACCGTTGGCGTACGTGACCTCGAGGAAGCGGTTCTCCTCGGTTTCGGCGTACATCTGCTCGACCACGGACTGGATCATTCCGTGGGCCGCGGCCTCCTTGGAGCCCTGGTGCTCCGAGAGGTCGTCGGAGTGCAGCGGCAGGGTGGCGGTGAGGTACTTCGCGAAGATGTCCTTGGCGGCTTCGGCGTCCGGGCGCTCGATCTTGATCTTGACGTCGAGCCGGCCGGGCCGGAGGATCGCCGGGTCGATCATGTCCTCGCGGTTGGAGGCGCCGATGACGATGACGTTCTCCAGGCCCTCCACACCGTCGATCTCGGCGAGCAGCTGGGGGACGATCGTGTTCTCGACGTCCGAGCTGACACCGGATCCGCGGGTGCGGAAGAGGGACTCCATCTCGTCGAAGAAGACGATGACGGGGGTGCCCTCGCTCGCCTTCTCGCGGGCACGCTGGAAGACGAGGCGGATGTGCCGCTCGGTCTCGCCGACGTACTTGTTGAGGAGTTCGGGGCCCTTGATGTTCAGGAAGTAGGACTTCCCGGCGGGCTGTCCGGTCACCTCGGCGACCTTCTTGGCAAGGGAGTTGGCGACGGCCTTCGCGATCAGCGTCTTGCCGCAGCCGGGCGGACCGTAGAGCAGGATGCCCTTCGGCGGCCGCAGCTCGTGCTCCTTGAAGAGGTCGGGGTAGAGGTACGGGAGCTCGACGGCGTCGCGGATCATCTCGATCTGGCCGCCGAGGCCACCGATCTTGTCGTAGTCGACATCGGGGACCTCTTCGAGGACCAGCTCCTCGACCTCGCTCTTCGGCACGACCTCGTAGACGTAGCCGGAGCGGGGTTCGAGCAGGAGGGCGTCGCCGGGGCGGATGGTGATGTCCAGGAGCGGCTCGGCGAGCCTCACCACCCGTTCCTCGTCGGTGTGCCCGACCACCAGGGCACGCTCGCCGTCCTCGAGGATCTCCTTGAGGGTGACGATGTCCCCGGCACGCTCGAACTCCATGGCCTCGACCACGTTGAGCGCTTCGTTGAGCATGACTTCCTGGCCGCGCCGGAGCTCGTCGAGCTCGACGCTGGGGCTGACGTTCACCCGGAGCTTGCGGCCCCCGGTGAAGATGTCGCAGGTACCGTCCTCATTGGCCTGCAGGAAGACTCCGAAGCCGGCCGGCGGCTGGGCGAGCCGGTCGACTTCCTCCTTGAGGGCCACGATCTGGTCGCGGGCCTCACGGAGTGTGTTGGCGAGCCGCTCGTTCTGCGCGGACACGCCGGCCAGGTTTGTCTGCAGCTCGACGATCCGCTCTTCGAGAATCCTCGTGTGTCGCGGAGAGTCGGCGAGCTTGCGGCGCAGGACGGCGATTTCCTGCTCGAGATAGGCAACCTGGCCGGCAGGGTCTTCAGACCCCCGCCCCGGCCGGATGCCGCGGTTGATGTCGTCGTCGTGGGCTGCCACGGTCCTCACCTCCTCCAAGGGGAGCTGGACGCTTCCTGACCCTACCTGCGTGGGTGTCGATTGAAACCCCTAGATCACAAAGACTGTCGGGGTGTGTCCGATCTTCACCCTTGCGCTTCCCCTCACGCCAGGTGAATACCCACCCATCAACATCGGAAAGCGGGCGGTTGTATCGTCGTCAGTGGTCAACACCCGTCAGGCTTGACCGGACTTAGAAAAACGATCTTTTTTCGACGCTCAGGAACGGCAGGAGACATGACGGTGCAGAACGAGGCCCCGACGGACGGCGCCGGCGAGGCGCTGGAGGTCTGGATCGACCAGGATCTCTGCACCGGGGACGGGATCTGCGCGCAGTACGCTCCGGAGGTCTTCGAGCTGGACATCGACGGCCTCGCGTACGTGAAGAGCGCGGACGACGAACTGCTGCAGGAGGTGGGGGCGACGACTCCGGTGCCGTTGCCGCTGCTGCAGGACGTGGTGGACTCCGCGAAGGAGTGCCCGGGCGACTGCATCCACGTGCGCCGCGTTTCGGACAGGGTCGAGGTCTACGGCCCTGACGCGGAGTGACTGATCACACACTCCGCGCGTCGGCCTGGGCGGTGCGGACGAAGCTTCCGCTCTGCCAGCGCCAGCTCACGTCGTCCCGCTGGTCGGGACAGCAACTCGGTACGTCGGGGGACGAGTAGCCGAGCAGGGTGGCGGTGACCGCGCGGTCGCGCACGGCGAGACCGGTGACGTTCTTCTGCTGACCGGGTTCGACGAGAGTGGCGACCACGCGCGCGTGGTCGCCCTTCTTGTCGTGGGTGAGGACGTAGACGGCGTGCGGGGGTGTGCCGGAGCCGGCTTCGCAGTGTACGACTGCGACGGTTTCGGGGTTCCCGTCGCCGTCGAGGTCGCCCGAGGCGCTCTGGGCGACCTTGGTGGGGGCTCCTCCGCAGTCCAGGGGGTAGTCGGCCGTACCGGCGTCGGGCGCGGGGCGCGTGGTGGCCGGTTCGCCGCCGGGGGCGGCGGTGGTGGCGGTGGCCGGGCCGGGTTGCAGCAGGCCTGCGGCGGCGATGACGGCGGCCATGGCGGTCGCGGTGGCCAGCCAGTGCACCGGCCGGGCGTGGGTGTGCGCGAGGTCCGGGACGGCGGGGTGCTGCACGCGGGATGTCTCCTGTGAGGGTGGTGCGGAAGGAGTTGCGGGCATCGTGCCACACGTCACAGGCGGGTGGAACAGGTGGGGGTGGGGGCTCCGCGCAAAGATGCCGAACGTGAAGGTGCCGCCGTCGAGTTCCCTGCCCTGAGGGCGGAACTCGGCGGCGGCACGCGTCCGTTGTCGGGGCGTCAGCCCGCAGGTGGCGGTCAGCCCTTGTTGGGGCCTTCGTAGTCCTCGCCGTAGGCGCCCTTGGCGGGGCGACGGCGGCGCATCGGGGGCTCGACGCCGTCGGCGAGGCGCCGGGCGGTGACGAGGAAGCCGGTGTGCCCGATCATGCGGTGGTCGGGGCGGACGGCGAGGCCTTCGACGTGCCAGTTGCGGATCATGGATTCCCAGGGCTGCGGTTCGGCGTAGCAGCCGAATTCGCGGATGGACTCCACGGTGCGCGCGAGCTGGGTCGTGGTGGCGACGTAGCAGCAGAGGATGCCGCCGGGCACGAGGGCCTTGGAGACGGCCTCCAGGCACTCCCAGGGCGCGAGCATGTCGAGGATGACCCGGTCGACGTCGGTGTCGGACAGATTGTCCTGGAGGTCGCCGACGGTCAGCTGCCAGGCGGGGTGAGGCCCGCCGAAGTAGCGCTCGACGTTGCCCTTGGCGATCTCGGCGAAGTCCTCACGGCGCTCGTAGGAGTGCAGCATGCCGCTGTCTCCGATGGCGCGCAGGAGGAAGCTGCTGAGAGAGCCCGATCCGACGCCGGCTTCCACGACGCGGGCGCCGGGGAAGATGTCGGCGAAGGCCAGGATCTGCCCCGCGTCCTTGGGGTAGACCACGGCGGCGCCGCGGGGCATGGACAGGACGTAGTCGGGGAGCAGGGGGCGCAGCGCGAGGTAGGCGACGTTTCCCGTGGTACGGACAACACTGCCCTCGGGAGCACCGATCAGCTCGTCGTGGGGGAAGGAACCCTTGTGGGTGTGGAAGTTCTTCCCGGCCTCGAGCGTGAACGTGTAGTGGCGTCCCTTGGGGTCGGTGAGCTGGACCTGGTCCCCGACCTTGAAGGGCCCGCGACGGCGGGCGGCACCGGTCGGTTCGGACATGTGACCAGAGTACCGGGGTTATGCGGAGGGTCTTGCCATGGCCTTGACGAAGGCGCGTTCCACGTCGGCGGTGGAGAGGACTCCGTAGATCTCGCCGGTCTCCTCGACGACGAGGTACTCGGTGGCGGGGCTGGCGCGGAGGTGGTCGAGGAGGGGCTGGCCGGCGAGTTCGGCGGGGACCCGCATGCCGTCGGTGAGGTCCTGGGCGAGGGTGCTGATGGCGACCCAGGGGCGGCGGTGCTGGGGGACGCCGGCGATGGCGGTCTCCCGGACGAGGCCGGTGGGGTTGCCCTGGCCGTCGACGACGACGAGGGCGCGGGCCCCGGCTTCGTTGGCGCGGCGGAGGGCCTCGGAGAGGGGCGTGGCGGGCTCGACGGGGATGGCGCGCCGGGTGAGCGTGCGGGCCCGCAGTTCGGGAAGGTGCTCGCGGAGGCGGGCCATGCGGAGGCTGTTGCCCGCGCCGGTCCAGATGATGGCGGCCAGGATGGCGGCGAGCAGGGCGTCGGTGACCGTGTCCATGCCGCTGATCTCGTCGGTGGAGTTGCCGAGGAGGCCGGTACGGGTGAGCAGCGGGAGCCCGATGAGGACGGCGACGGCGAGGGCGCGGCCGACCCAGGCGGCGGCGACGGTGCCGGCCATGGGCTTGCCGGTGATCTTCCAGACGACGGCGCGCAGCATCCGGCCGCCGTCAAGCGGGAGGCCGGGCAGCAGGTTGAAGATCGCGACGATGAGGTTGGAGATCATCAGGCCCGCGAGGAGGACACCGGGGACCGTGCCGGGTTCGACGGCGTACATCGTGAGGTAGAAGACGCCGGCGAGGACGAGGGAGAGCAGGGGGCCGACGAAGGCGAGGACGAACTCGCGGCCGGGGGTCTCGGTCTCCTTCTCGATCTCGGAGACTCCGCCGAAGAACTGGAGCTGGATGCGGCGCACCGGGAGCTTGAAGCGGAGCGCGGCGATGGTGTGGGCCAGCTCGTGGACCAGGACGGAGGCGTAGAAGGCGATCGCGAAGAAGAGGGAGACGAGGTAGCGGGCGGCGCCGAGGTCGGGCAGGACGCGCTGGATCTGGTCTCCGAAGACCCAGGTGATGAGGGCGGCGACCAGGAACCAGCTGGGGGCGACGTAGACGGGCACGCCGAAGGGGCGGCCCATGAGGATGCCTCCGCCGGGTTCCTCCCCGCGCCGGGCGCGCGGGTCGGAGCCGGCCGGCGCTTCCGGGTCGCCGGACCGCGGCCGCTGGTTCTCGCCGCGCTCGTCGTCCTGGTTCACGGGTTCCTCTCGTCGCCTTCCGCTCGACCCCTGTCGTGCGTCACTCTTCGATCATGCAGCGTGACGGGGTCCGGCGTCGATGGTATTCGGCTCGCTGTCGGTGGCGGGTCGTAGGGTCTGTGTCATGAGTACGAGCGAGCAGCCGCCGGTGGGGCCCAGGGCGCCCATGTCGTTGTCGCCCTCGCGGGCGAGCGACTTCATGCAGTGTCCCCTGCTGTACCGGTTCCGAGTGATCGACAGGCTGCCCGAGAAGCCGAGCGAGGCGGCGACCCGGGGGACGCTGGTGCACGCGGTGCTCGAGCGGCTCTTCGACGCTCCGGCCGTGGAGCGGACGGCCCCGCGGGCGAAGGCGCTGATCCCGGGGCAGTGGGACCGGCTTCTGGAGTCGAAGCCGGAGCTGGCCGAACTGTTCGCGGAGGACGCGGACGGGGAGCGGCTTGCGGGCTGGCTGGTCCAGGCCGAGCAGCTGGTGGAGCGCTGGTTCACGCTGGAGGATCCGACGCGTCTGGAGCCGGCGGAGCGCGAGCTGTTCGTGGAGACGGAGCTGGATTCGGGGCTGCGGCTGCGCGGGGTGATCGACCGGGTGGATGTGGCGCCGACGGGCGAGGTGCGGATCGTCGACTACAAGACGGGCAAGGCGCCGCGGCCGGAGTACAGCGAGGGCGCGCTGTTCCAGATGAAGTTCTACGCCCTTTTGGTGTGGCGGCTGAAGCAGGTCGTGCCGCGGCGGCTGCAGCTGGTCTATCTGGGCAGCGGCGATGTACTGACGTACGACCCGGTGGAGGCGGACCTGCTGCGGGTGGAGCGGAAGCTGCTCGCGCTGTGGGAGGCGATCCGGCTGGCGACGGAGACGGGCGACTGGCGCCCGCGCCCGACGAAGCTGTGCGGCTGGTGCGATCACCAGGCGGTGTGCCCGGAGTTCGGCGGGACTCCCCCGGTGTATCCGCTGGAGATCCGCCCGGAGCTCCGGGCGGAGATCGTTTCCGCGCGCCCGCCGGAGTCGGACGATTCGGGGCAGGGCAGAATGGGGCCGGTCCAGCCCGCGCCGTGAAGGAGTTCTCCGTGGCTATCCGCGTCCTACTGGTCGACGACCAGCCGCTGCTGCGCACCGGTTTCCGGATGATCCTGGAGGCGGAGCAGGACATCGCGGTCGTCGGCGAGGCCGGGGACGGCCTGCAGGCGCTGGAGCAGGTACGGGCTCTGCAGCCCGACGTGGTGCTGATGGACATCCGGATGCCCCGGATGGACGGGGTCGAGGCGACGCGGCAGATCACGGGTCCGGGCCGGGACGGTCCGGCGAAGGTCCTGGTGCTGACGACGTTCGATCTGGACGAGTACGTGGTGGAGGCGCTGCGGGCGGGGGCCAGCGGCTTTCTCCTGAAGGACGCGCCGGCGAACGAGCTGGTGCAGGCGATCCGGGTGGTGGCGGCCGGTGAGGCGATGCTGGCGCCGTCGATCACGCGCCGTCTGCTGGACAAGTACTCGGCGCATCTGCCGTCGGGCGACGAGCAGGTGCCGGACACCCTGAACACCTTGACCGAGCGCGAGGTCGAGGTGCTGAAGCTGGTGGCGCGCGGTCTGTCGAACGCGGAGATCGCGGCGGATCTGTTCGTCAGCGAGACGACGGTGAAGACGCATGTGGGGCATGTGCTGACGAAGCTGGGGCTGCGGGACCGCGTGCAGGCGGCGGTGTACGCCTACGAGAGCGGTCTGGTGCGCCCCGGGGCGCAGTAGGCCCGCGGGTACCGGTCTCCGGCCTTCCGAGCAGCCCGCAGGGGCCCGGCGCGCGTGTCGCGTGCCGGGCCCCTTCGTCATGTGCCGGGCCCCCGTGGGGCGTGGTCGGCCCGTCAGCTCTTCTTGAGCTCCCAGAAGCGGAAGACGGTCGAGGCGTCGAGGGTCCATTCGAGGCCGGTGACACCGTCGTGGGCGACGGCGTACTGCTTGCCCTGCCACAGCGGCAGGAGCGGCAGCTCCTCGGCGACCAGGTCCTGGAGCTTGCCGAAGTCCTGGTCGGTGCCGGTGCGGTCGGCGGCGGCCGAGGTCTTGGGCAGGAGGGTGCCGGTGATGGTGGCGTTGGTGTAGTTGTTGCCGAGGACGTTGCCCTCACCGAAGAAGGGGGCGGTGAAGTTGTCGGCGTCGGGGTAGTCGGGGACCCAGCCCTTGACGTACACGCCGTACTTGCCGGCCGCGATGTCCTTCTCGTACTGCTCGAACTCGACGGACTTCACGTCGGCGTCGAACAGGCCGCTGGTGTTGAGCTGCTCGGCTATCGCCTTGAGCTCCTGGTCGGTGGAGGGGCCGTAACGGCTGGGGGTGGACCAGAGGGTGAGCTTCACCTTGTCGGTGATGCCGGCCTTGCGGAGCGCCTTCTTGGCCTTGGCGGCGTCCGGGCGGTCGCCGTAGGTGTCGACGAAGGCCGTGTTGTGGCCGGCGATGCCCGCGGGGACGATCGAGTACAGCGGCGTGGCGGTCGACTTGTAGACGTCCTGGACGAGCGCCTCGCGGTCCACGAGGTGGGCGATGGCCTGGCGGACGCCGAGCTTGCCGACGACGGGGTCCTTGACGTTGAAGACGAGGTGCTGGACCTCGGCGCTGGTGCCCTGGATGACGTCGACGCCCTTGTCGTCGGTGGTCGCGGCGGTTTCCAGGGCGGCGATGTCGTCGGCGGCGAGGCCTCGGTAGGCGATGTCGACGTCGCCGGCGGCGAAGGCCTTGGAGAGGGCGGCGCGGTCGCCGCCGTACAGCTTGAGGGTGACGCCACCGTTCTGCGGCTTGGCGCCGCCGGTGTAGCCGCCGTTGACGGAGAAGACGGCCTCGGTCTCACTGAGGGACTCGAGCTTGTACGGGCCGGAGCCGACGGCCTTGCCGTCGGTGCGCAGCGCGTCCTCGGAGTACTCGCGGTGGTCGACGATGGAGCCGGCGCCGGAGGCGATCTTGCTGGGGAAGGTGGCGTCGGGGGTCTTCAGCCGGAAGACGACGGTCTTGTCGTCGGGGGTCTCGATGGACTTGATCGAGGACAGCAGCGGCGCCGGGCCGGCCGGGTCGGCGATCTTCAGCGCGCGGTCGAAGGAGAACTTGACGTCCTTGGAGGTCAGCGGGTTCCCGTTGGAGAACTTCAGACCGTCGCGCAGGGTGCACCGGTAGACCGTGCTGCCGCCTTCGAAGTCGCACTTCTCGGCGGCCTCGGGCTGGGGTTCGGTGCCGCCCTTGGGGAAGGCGAGCAGGGACTGGAAGACGTTGTTGAACAGCAGCCAGGAGCCGGGGTCGTAGCCGGCGGCCGGGTCGGTCGCCAGGACCTCGTCGGACATGCCGACGACGACGTTGTCGCCGGAGCCGGCGCCGCCACCCTGCTGGGTGCCGCAGCCGCTGAGCAGGGCGGCGGACAGGCCCGCGGCGAGGGGTGCCGTCAGCCACTTGTTGTGCTTCACAGAACGTGCCTCTTGATCTCTTGCCGGACCGTCGCGCGCGGTGCGCGGCCGGTGGAGCCGAACTGGTGGAGGGGTCAGGCGTTCCTGCGGGCCAGCTCCCACAGGAGCAGGTCGGAGGAGGTGTTCAGCGCCCATTCGACGCCGGTCACGTCGTCGCGGGCGGCGACGTACTGCTTGCCCTGCCAGAGCGGCAGGACGGGGACGTCCTGGGCGACGATCTTCTGGATCTGCCCGAAGACGGGGCCGGCGGCGGTGCGGTCGGCCGACTGGCGCGAGCGCGGGATCAGCTGGTCCCGTACGGAGGTGTTGACGTAGGGGGTGTTGAGGAAGTTGTCGGCGTCGAGGAAGGGGGCGACGTAGTTGTCCGGGTCGGGGAAGTCGGGGAACCAGCCGAGGCCGTAGACGGGGAAGTCGCCGCGCTTCTGCGCGGGCCGGAAGGAGGACCACTCGCTGCCCTCGACGGTGACCTTGAAGAGTCCGGTGGCGTTGAGCTGGTCGCGCAGCGCCTCGAACTCCTGCTTGGTGCCGGAGCCGTAGTGGTCGGTGGTGTAGTGCAGGGTGAGCGCGACGGGCGCGGTGATGTCGGCCTTGCGCAGGATGTCGGCGGCCCGGGTCTTGCTGGGCTCGCCGTAGGCGTCGAAGAAGGCCGTGGAGTGGCCGGTGACGCTGGAGGGGATCAGCGAGTAGAGGGGCTGCGCGGTGGGGCCGTAGACGGCGTTGACGATCGCGCCGCGGTCGACGACGGCGGCGATGGCCTGCCGGACGGCCTTGTCCTTGACGGACGGGGCGTCGGTGTCGAAGGCGAGGTAGCGGATCTCCAGGCCGGGGACCTCGGTGAGGTCGATGCCGTCCTTGGGCTTCTCGGTGAGCGTCTTGACCTGTTCGAGCGACATGGCGCGGGTCATCATGTCGATGTCGCTCTTCTCCAGGGCCTGGCCCATGGAGTCGGCGTCGGCGAAGGAGCGCAGCTCGACCTTGTCGTTGCGGAGCTTGATGTCGCCCTTGTACGCGGGGTTCTTGGTGAAGACGGCCTTGACGAAGCGGTCGCCGTCGCGCTCGGTCTTCATCGTGTACGGGCCGGAACCGTCGACGTCGAAGCCGTCACGGAGCTTCTTGCCGTCGTACTTGTCCTTGCTGAGGATGCCGGCGACGGGGGTGGAGAGCTTGTACGGGAAGGTCGCGTCGGGCGTCTTGAGGTGGAAGACGATGTCGCGCTCGCCGGTGGTCTCGATGGTGTCGATGTTGGCGAGGAGCGCGGAGGTTCCGTTGTCGGACTTGATCGCGAGGACGCGCTCGACGGAGAACTTGACGTCGGCGGCGGTCAGCGGCGTGCCGTCGGCGAAGGTGAGTCCCTCGCGGAGGGTGCAGCGGTAGCTCTCGCTGACCCGGTCGCTGAAGGAGCAGCTCTCGGCGGCCTCGGGGACGGGCTCGCCGCCGCCGCGCGGTACGTGCATCAGGGTCTGCACGGTCTGCCGGAGGATGTTCCAGCTGCCGGTGTCGTAGGCGAAGGCCGGGTCGAGGGGTGCGGGGGCGTCGCTGGTGGCGACGAACTGGTCCGTGGTGCCGACGACGATGGCTCTCGACTCGTCCGCGCCGCCACAGGCGGTCAGCAGGGGGGCGAGCAGGCCGGCTACGGCCGGCAGGGCCAGGGTCTTGCGGCGCATCAGGGACTTTCTCCTCATCCGGCACGGGGATACGGCGGTGTGCGGACACTCCGCCGCTGCCGCCCGTTCGGGGCGGGCGATCGGGTCGGGATGGTGAGCGATCGGTCCTGCGTTCGCGGCGTCGTGGATGGGCGCCGTTGCACGCGGAAAGCGCGGCGAAGTCCTCCGAAAGATTAGTGCGAGACGCCGTGGCGGCTGACCGCCGAGCAGCCGCTCCGGATGCGGATAGTGATCATGAATACGGGGGGCTCGATAGTCATGCGCGGGCATGAAAGAGCAAGGAAGGCGCGAAACGGGACAGATGTCGATCCGCATTCCCGGCCTTACGGACATCGGGCGCGAGGCGGCCGCCCGAGGTCAGGCACGCTGCGTGACGAAGCTCACGCGCGTGGTCCGTTCCAGGGACGGCCGTCTGTCTGGTCGGGGTCCGGTGCCGAACCGGTCAGGGTCCGGTGATCAGCGTGCGCAGGAAGGGCACGTCCACGTCCTCGAGGGACCGGACCACGACCCGGCCCGGGGAGGGGGCGATCGGGGCCACGGAGGGTACGGCGACGACCCGGCAGCCGGCCGCCTCGGCGGACGCGACGCCCGTCGCGGTGTCCTCGATGACGGCGCACAGCGCCGGGTCGGCGCCGACGCCGCTCGCCGCGGTCAGGTAGGGCTCGGGGTGCGGCTTGGTGCGCCGCACCTCGTCGCCTGCCACGGTGAGCGCGAAGCGGTCGCGGCCCAGGGTGGCGAGGATCCGGTCGATGATGCGTCGGTGCGAGGCGGAGACCAGGGCGGTCGGGATGTTGTGCCGGGCCAGCTCGGCGAGCAGCCGCTCGGCGCCGGGCATCAGCGGGACGCCCCGGCCGATGCGGTGCTCGAACTTCTCGTTGAGCAGGACGGTGAGCTCGGCGAGGGTGATGTCGGCGCCGGTGGCCTCGATCAGGTAGCCCGCGCTGCGGGTCATGGGGCCGCCGACGACGATGTCGCGCCAGGACTCCTCCAGCCGGTGTCCGAGGTCCGCGAAGACCTCCACCTCCGCGTCCCACCAGAAGCCCTCGGTGTCGACCAGGGTGCCGTCCATGTCGAGGAAGACCGCTTGCAGCGCGGAGCTTCCGTTGGCGCGGACAAGGGACGCGGGGACCGTACTGGTCATCCGGCACACCTCCATGGAGGGACGAGAAGGCCGGTCTCCCTCCCCGGTACGGGGAGGGGCGACCGGCCTGCACTGGACCGACCAGTGTACGTCCGGATGACGCGAGGTGCGCGGATTTACTCCCGGGGCGGGTGCCGACGGGGGTGACTACCGTGCGTTGAAGTACTTCGCCTCGGGGTGGTGGATGACGATGGCGTCCGTGGACTGCTCGGGGTGGAGCTGGTACTCCTCCGAGAGGTGGACGCCGATCCGCTCCGGCTGGAGCAGGTCCGCGATCTTCGCCCGGTCCTCCAGATCGGGGCAGGCGCCGTAGCCGAGGGAGAAGCGCGCGCCCCGGTACTTCAGGGCGAACATGTCCTCGACGTCGGACGGGTCCTCGCCCGCGAAGCCGAGTTCGGCGCGGACGCGGGCGTGCCAGTACTCGGCCATGGCCTCGGCGAGCTGCACGGACAGACCGTGGAGCTCCAGGTACTCACGGTAGGAGTCGGAGGCGAACAGCTTGGCCGTGGCCTCGCCGATCTTCGAGCCGACAGTGACGACCTGGAGGCCGACCACATCGGTCTCGCCGGACTCCTCGGCGCGGAAGAAGTCCGCGAGGCACAGGCGCCGGCCGCGGCGCTGGCGCGGGAAGGTGAAGCGGGTCCGCTCGTTGCCGGCGTCGTCGAGGATGATCAGGTCGTCGCCCTTGGACACGCACGGGAAGTAGCCGTAGACCACGGCGGCTTCCAGCAGGTTCTCGGTGTGCAGCTTGTCCAGGAGGCCGCGCAGCCGGGGCCGGCCCTCGGTCTCGACGAGCTCCTCGTACGTCGGGCCGCCCGCGCGGGCCTGCTTCAGCCCCCACTGGCCCTTGAAGAGGGCGCCCTCGTCGAGCCAGGAGGCGTAGTCCTTGAGCGGGATGCCCTTGACCACGCGGGTGCCCCAGAACGGCGGCGTGGGGACCGGGTTGTCGACGGCGACGTCGGAGCGGCCGCCCGGCTCCGGCTCCTCCACCTGGAGGACCGGCACGTCGCGCTTGGCGACCCGGCGCTGCTTCAGCTCGGGCAGTTCGGCGCCGGGGACGCCGCGCTTGACGGCGATCAGCGCGTCCATCAGCCGCAGGCCCTCGAAGGCGTCGCGGGCGTAGCGGACCTCGCCCTGGTAGATCTCGTGCAGGTCCTGCTCGACGTAGGCGCGGGTGAGCGCGGCGCCGCCGAGGATCACGGGGTACTTGGCGGCCAGCTCGCGCTGGTTCAGCTCCTCCAGGTTCTCCTTCATGATCACCGTGGACTTCACCAGCAGGCCGGACATGCCGATGACGTCGGCGGAGTGCTCCTCGGCGGCCTCCAGGATCGCGGAGACCGGCTGCTTGATGCCGAGGTTGACGACGTTGTAGCCGTTGTTGGACAGGATGATGTCGACCAGGTTCTTGCCGATGTCGTGGACGTCGCCGCGCACGGTGGCCAGGACGATGGTGCCCTTGCCCTCGGCGTCGGACTTCTCCATGTGCGGCTCGAGGTAGGCGACGGCCGTCTTCATGACCTCGGCCGACTGCAGGACGAACGGCAGCTGCATCTGGCCCGAGCCGAACAGCTCGCCGACGACCTTCATGCCGTCGAGGAGGGTGTCGTTGACGATGTCCAGGGCGGGGCGCTCCTGGAGCGCCTCGGCGAGGTCGGCCTCCAGGCCGTTCTTCTCGCCGTCGATGATCCGGCGCTTGAGGCGCTCCTCCAGCGGCAGGGCGAGGAGCTCCTCGGCCTTGCCGGCCTTCAGTGACTTGGCGGTGGCCCCCTCGAAGAGCGCCATCAGCTTCTGCAGGGGGTCGTAACCCTCCGAGCGCCGGTCGTAGATCAGGTCGAGGGCGGTGGTGACCTGCTCCTCGTCGAAGCGGGCGATCGGCAGGATCTTGGAGGCGTGCACGATCGCCGAGTCGAGGCCCGCCTTGACACACTCGTCGAGGAAGACGGAGTTCAGCAGGATACGGGCGGCCGGGTTGAGGCCGAAGGAGATGTTGGACAGGCCGAGCGTGGTCTGGACGTCCGGGCGGCGGCGCTTGAGTTCGCGGATGGCCTCGATGGTGGCGATGCCGTCCTTGCGGGACTCCTCCTGCCCGGTGCAGATGGTGAAGGTGAGCGTGTCGATGAGGATGTCCGACTCGTGGATGCCCCAGTTGCCGGTCAGGTCCTCGATGATCCGCTCGGCGATGGCGACCTTGTTCTCGACGGTGCGGGCCTGGCCCTCCTCGTCGATGGTGAGCGCGATGAGCGCCGCTCCGTGCTCCTGGGCCAGCCGGGTGACCTTCGCGAACCGCGACTCGGGCCCGTCGCCGTCCTCGTAGTTGACCGAGTTGATGACGGCCCGGCCGCCGAGCTTCTCCAGGCCCGCCCGGATGACGTCGACCTCGGTGGAGTCGAGGACGATCGGCAGGGTGGAGGCGGTGGCGAAACGGCCGGCCAGCTCCTCCATGTCGGCGACTCCGTCGCGGCCGACGTAGTCGACGCAGAGGTCGAGCATGTGCGCGCCCTCGCGGATCTGGTCGCGGGCCATCTCGACGCAGTCGTCCCAGCGGGCGTCCAGCATGGCCTCGCGGAACTTCTTGGAACCGTTGGCGTTGGTGCGCTCGCCGATCGCCATGTACGAGGTGTCCTGGCGGAACGGGACCGTCTGGTAGAGCGAGGCGGCGCCGGGCTCGGGGCGCGGGTCGCGGACGGTGGGCGTGAGGTCGCGCACCCGCTCGACGACCTGGCGCAGGTGCTCCGGGGTCGTACCGCAGCAGCCGCCGATCAGGGAGAGCCCGTACTCGCGGACGAAGGTCTCCTGGGCGTCGGCGAGCTCTCCGGCGGTGAGCGGGTAGTGCGCGCCGTTCTTGCCGAGGACGGGCAGGCCGGCGTTGGGCATGCAGGACAGCGGGATGCGGGAGTGGCGGGCGAGGTAGCGCAGGTGCTCGCTCATCTCGGCCGGTCCGGTGGCGCAGTTCAGGCCGATCATGTCGATGCCGAGCGGTTCGAGCGCGGTGAGCGCAGCGCCGATCTCGGAGCCGAGGAGCATGGTGCCGGTGGTCTCGACGGTGACGGAGACGATGAGGGGCACGTCGACGCCCAGGGAGTCCAGGGCCCGGCGGGCGCCGATGACGGACGCCTTGGTCTGCAGGAGGTCCTGGGTGGTCTCCACGAGCAGCGCGTCGGCGCCGCCGGCGAGCATGCCCTCGGCGTTCTGCTGGTAGGCGTCGCGCAGCAGGGTGTACGGGGCGTGGCCGAGGGTCGGCAGCTTGGTGCCGGGGCCGATGGAGCCGAGGACCCAGCGCTGCTGCCCGGTGGAGGCGGTGAACTCGTCGGCGACCTCGCGGGCGATCCGGGCGCCGGCCTCGGACAGCTCGTACACCCGCTCGGGGATGTCGTACTCCCCCAGGGCCGCGTGGTTCGCGCCGAAGGTGTTGGTCTCGACGCAGTCGACGCCGGCGGCGAAGTACTCCTGGTGCACCGAGCGGACGATGTCGGGCCGCGTGACGTTGAGGATCTCGTTGCAGCCTTCGAGGTTCTGGAAGTCCTCGAGGCTGGGGTCCTGTGCCTGGAGCATGGTGCCCATGGCTCCGTCGGCCACGACGACCCGGGTCGCGAGTGCCTCGCGGAGGGCTGCGGCGCGGGTCCGGCTGTCAACGGAAGGGGTCGGCGACGAGGCCATGGATGAGCTCCCTGGGATGCGACGGCTGTCGGCTTTGCACGCTCGGTGGAGGGTGCACGGGGCCAGCGTAACCGCGTGGACGCCGGGGTGGACATCGCGTTTCACAGGGCGGACGGCATCCTGTCTCCCGGGGACTCCCGGTCGGACCCGTTCATGACCGACACTGTGTAGGTAACGCACGGTCGACATCGACCGATAGTGTTCAGCATTGTCGAACAGCATGATCCACGCGATCCTGTCCTTCAGGATCCACTGGGAGACCCCGCGGTCGTGGACACATGGACAGGGAGAAAGGCCGGGCGATGGCGAAGAACATCCAGTCGCTTGAACGGGCGGCGGCGATGCTGCGACTGCTCGCGGGCGGCGAGCGCCGGCTCGGCCTCTCCGACATCGCCTCCTCCCTGGGCCTGGCCAAGGGCACGGCCCACGGCATCCTGCGCACCCTGCAGGCCGAGGGCTTCGTGGAGCAGGAGGCCGCCTCGGGCCGCTACCAGCTGGGCGCCGAGCTGCTGCGCCTGGGCAACAGCTATCTGGACGTGCACGAACTGCGCGCGCGGGCCCTGGTGTGGACGGACGACCTGGCGCGCTCCAGCGGCGAGAGCGTCCATCTGGGCGTCCTGCACCAACAGGGCGTGCTGATCGTGCACCACGTCTTCCGCCCGGACGACAGCCGGCAGGTCCTGGAGGTGGGGGCCATGCAGCCGCTGCACTCCACGGCCCTCGGCAAGGTCCTCTCGGCGTACGACCCGGTGGCGCACAGCGAGGTCCTGGAGGTGCCGCGCGAGGGCTTCACGCCGCGTACGGTCACGGACCTGACGGAGTTCGAGACGCTGCTCGACGTCACGCGGGCCAAGGGCTGGGCGTCGGACGTGGAGGAGACCTGGGAGGGCGTGGCCTCGGTGGCCGCGCCGATCCACGACCGGCGCCGGATGCCGGTGGGCGCGGTGGCCATCACGGGCGCGGTGGAGCGTGTTTGCGGCAACGGCGGCGAGCTGCGCTCCGAACTCGTCGCGGCCGTACGGGACTGCGCCCGCGCCGTCTCCCGCGACCTGGGCGCGGGGCGCTTCTGAGCCGCTGAGCCGGGGCGTCCGCCCAGGCAGGAGTACCTGATCAACCCGCCGGTAACGATCCCGTTATCGGCGGGTTTTTCGTTCCCCGAGCCCTTGACGCGCTGTTAACCAGAGGGCAAAACTTCCGTGCATCGGTCGGCATTGCCGAACACCTACCGGCAATAGGCGCTAGAGTGTGGCAGTGCCAAGGGCCGGCAACGCCCTCATAGGAGGGCGCGGACCACCGGAGGGACCCGGGGTTCGCCTTCCCCTGGACGAAGGACAAAGGAGTCGCGGGTGTCCAGCTCCGACATCTTCATCGGCGAGATCATTGGTACCGCCGTACTCATTCTGCTCGGCGGCGGCGTCGTCGCCGCCGTGGTGCTCAAGCGCTCGAAGGCTCAGAACGCCGGATGGCTCGCCATCACGTTCGGCTGGGGCTTCGCGGTCATGACCGCCGTGTACATGACGGGTACCCTCTCGGGCGCCCACCTGAACCCGGCCGTCACCGTCGGCATCGCCCTCAAGGACGGGGACTGGAGCAACGTTCCGGTCTACTTCGCGGGCCAGATGCTCGGCGCCATGCTCGGCGCGGTCCTGGTGTGGATCGCCTACTACGGACAGTTCCAGGCCCACCTCACGGACCAGGAGATCATCTCCTCGCCGCACGAGGAGGGCATGGTCGACCAGAAGGCCGCGCCGAAGGCCGGTCCGGTGCTCGGTGTCTTCTCCACCGGGCCCGAGGTCCGAGTGGTCTGGCAGAACCTGGCCACCGAGATCATCGGCACGGTCGTGCTGGTCCTCGCGGTGCTCACCCAGGGCCTCAACGACAGCGGCAAGGGGCTTGGCGTCATCGGCGCCCTGATCACCGCGTTCGTCGTGGTCGGCATCGGCCTCTCGCTCGGTGGCCCGACCGGTTACGCGATCAACCCGGCCCGTGACCTCGGCCCGCGCATCGTGCACGCCCTGCTGCCGCTGCCGAACAAGGGCGGCTCCGACTGGGGCTACGCCTGGATCCCGGTCGTCGGCCCCCTGGTGGGTGGCGCGATCGCCGCGGGTATCTACAACATCGCGTTCGCCTGAGCCGTCCTTCTTCCAGACTTCTCCCTTGGAGCACACCATGACCGACGCACACACCGCCGGCCCGTTCATCGCCGCGATCGACCAGGGCACCACCTCCAGCCGCTGCATCGTCTTCGACACCGACGGCCGGATCGTCTCCGTCGACCAGAAGGAGCACGAGCAGATCTTCCCGAAGCCGGGCTGGGTCGAGCACGACGCCTCCGAGATCTGGACCAACGTCCAGGAAGTGGTCGCCGGGGCGATCAGCAAGGCCGGCATCACCGCCGCCGACGTCAAGGCCGTCGGCATCACCAACCAGCGTGAGACCACGCTGCTCTGGGACAAGAACACCGGCGAGCCCGTCCACAACGCCCTCGTCTGGCAGGACACCCGCACCGACGCCCTCTGCAAGGAGCTCGGCCGCAACGTCGGCCAGGACCGCTTCCGCCGCGAGACCGGTCTGCCCCTCGCCTCGTACTTCTCCGGCCCGAAGGTCCGCTGGCTGCTCGACAACGTCGAGGGCCTGCGCGAGCGCGCCGAGCGCGGCGACATCCTCTTCGGCACGATGGACTCCTGGATCATCTGGAACCTCACCGGCGGTGTCGAGGGCGGCCGTCACGTCACCGACGTCACCAACGCCTCGCGCACCATGCTGATGAACCTGCACGACATGGCGTGGGACGAGCGCATCGTGCAGTCCATGGACATCCCGGCCGCCGTACTGCCCGAGATCCGCTCCTCCGCCGAGGTCTACGGCTCCGTCAAGGGCGGCGTCCTGGACGGCGTCCCGGTCGCCTCCGCGCTCGGCGACCAGCAGGCCGCCCTGTTCGGCCAGACCTGTTTCGCCGAGGGCGAGGCCAAGTCCACGTACGGCACCGGCACGTTCATGCTCATGAACACCGGCGACAAGATCATCAACTCCTACAGCGGCCTGCTGACCACCGTCGGCTACCAGATCGGCGACGCGAAGCCGGTCTACGCCCTGGAGGGCTCCATCGCCGTCACCGGTTCGCTGGTGCAGTGGATGCGCGACCAGATGGGCCTGATCAAGTCCGCGGCCGAGATCGAGACCCTCGCGTCCTCGGTCGAGGACAACGGCGGCACCTACTTCGTGCCGGCCTTCTCCGGTCTGTTCGCCCCGTACTGGCGCTCCGACGCCCGCGGTGTGATCGCCGGCCTCACCCGGTACGTCACCAAGGCGCACATCGCGCGTGCCGTCCTGGAGGCCACCGCCTGGCAGACCCGCGAGATCACCGACGCCATGACGAAGGACTCCGGCGTCGAGCTGACCGCGCTCAAGGTCGACGGCGGCATGACCTCCAACAACCTGCTGATGCAGACCCTCTCGGACTTCCTCGACGCGCCGGTCGTGCGCCCGATGGTCGCCGAGACCACCTGCCTCGGTGCCGCCTACGCCGCCGGCCTGGCCGTCGGCTTCTGGCCGGACACCGACGCCCTGCGCGCCAACTGGCGCCGCGCGGCGGAATGGACCCCTCGCATGGACGCCGACAAGCGTGAGAGCGAGTACAAGAGCTGGCTCAAGGCCGTCGAGCGGACCATGGGCTGGATCGAGGACGAGGAGTAGATCGACATGACCACCCTGCAGAGCGTCCCCGCCCTGGGGACGCGACCGGCTGCCGGTTCCCTGCCGAGCCGCGCCGAGACTCGGGAGCAGCTTTCCAAGGCGACGTACGACCTCCTGGTGATCGGCGGCGGCATCCTGGGCATCTCCACCGCCTGGCACGCCGCGCAGTCGGGCCTGCGGGTGGCCCTGGTGGACGCCGGCGACTTCGCCGGCGCCACCTCCTCCGCCTCCTCCAAGCTGCTCCACGGCGGACTGCGCTACCTGCAGACCGGCGCGGTCAAGCTGGTCGCGGAGAACCACTTCGAGCGTCGTGCGGTCTCCCGCCAGGTCGCGCCGCACCTCGCCAACCCGCTCACCTTCTACCTGCCCGTCTACAAGGGCGGCCCGCACGGCGCCGCCAAGCTGGGCGCCGGTGTCTTCGCGTACTCCGCGCTCTCCGCCTTCGGTGACGGCGTCGGGCACCTGCTCAGCCCAGCCAAGGCCGCGCAGGACGTGCCGGAGCTGCGGACGGACAACCTCAAGGCCGTGGCCGTGTACGGCGACGACCAGATGAACGACGCCCGCATGGCGCTGATGACGGTCCGCGCCGCGGTCGACGCCGGCGCCGTCGTCCTCAACCACGCCGAGGTCACCGGGCTCCGCTTCACCCGCGGCCGGGTCACGGGCGCCGAGCTGAAGGACCGCACGAGCGGTGAGGAGTTCGGCGTCACCGCCCGCCTGGTGCTGAACGCGACCGGCCCGTGGGTCGACCACCTGCGGAAGATGGAGGACCCGAACGCGGCGCCCTCCATCCGGCTCTCCAAGGGCGCGCACCTGGTCCTGAAGCGGACCTCGCCGTGGAAGGCCGCGCTTGCCACCCCGATCGACAAGTACCGCATCACCTTCGCCCTCCCCTGGGAGGACATGCTGCTGCTCGGCACGACCGACGAGGCGTACGAGGGCGACCCGGGCCAGGTCGAGGTGACCGAGAAGGACACCGCGCAGATCCTCGACGAGGCCGCGTTCTCCATCCGCGACCAGCAGCTCTCGCGCGATCTGATCACCTACGCCTTCGCGGGTCTGCGGGTGCTGCCGGGCGGTCCCGGGGACACCTCCAAGGCCAAGCGCGAGACGGTCGTCACCGAGGGCCGCGGCGGCATGCTGTCGGTGGCCGGCGGCAAGTGGACGACCTTCCGCCACATCGGCCGTACGGTCATGAGGAAGCTGGAGTCCCTGCCGGGGCACCCGCTGGGCGAGGACTACGAGTCGGTGACGACGCTGCCGAAGCGGCTCCCGCTGCCCGGCATAGCCAACCCGAACGCGGTCGCGCACCGGCTGCTCGTCGACGGCCCCGCCCCCGGTCCTCGGATGGCGGCCGACACGGCCAAGCACCTGGCGACCCACTACGGTTCGCTCGCCTTCGACATCGCGCGGATGGCGAACGAGAACCCCGAGCTCGCCCGGCGTGTCCACCCGGACGCGCCGGAGATCTGGGCGCAGGTCGCCTACGCCCGGGACCACGAGTGGGCGGAGACCGCCGACGACGTGCTGCGCCGCCGTACGACGCTCACGATCCGGGGTCTGGCCACGGACGAGATCCGCGGTCAGGTCGACGCGATGCTGCGCAAGTGACGCGCTGATCCTTTGAGGTGAGGGGCGGTCTCCCTGGAGACCGCCCCTTACCCGTTCGTGTGCCGAGGGGAGTTCCTGGGTAGTCGATCAAGGCCGCGCGTGGCCTTCGGTGGTGCGCGAGGGCTGCGGACGGGCCCCCGGAAAGCCGTAAGGTTGGTCCGTACGACGAGGAACGACAGGTACGGCAGGAACGTCGAAAAGGAGGCGCTGGGTGATCGAGCTCGAGGGGGTTCCCGAGCTGATCGACCCGGTCATGGTGGCCGCGTTCGAGGGCTGGAACGACGCCGGCGACGCCGCCTCCACCGCGGTCGCCCATCTGGACCGGGAATGGAAGGGCGAGGTGTTCGCGGCGCTCGACGCCGAGGACTACTACGACTTCCAGGTCAACCGGCCCACGGTCTGGCTGGACAACGGCACCCGGAAGATCACCTGGCCGACGACCAGGCTCTCCGTGGTCAGGGTCGGCGGCGACAAGCCGCGCGACCTGGTGCTGGTGCGCGGGATCGAGCCGTCGATGCGCTGGCGCTCGTTCTGCAACGAGATCCTGGGCTTCGCCCATGAGCTGGGCGTGGAGATGGTGGTGATCCTGGGCGCGCTGCTCGGCGACACCCCGCACACCCGGCCCGTGCCCGTCAGCGGGGTCACCTCCGACCCGGACCTGGCGCGGACGATGGACCTGGAGGAGACCCGGTACGAAGGGCCGACGGGCATCGTCGGGATCCTCCAGGAGGCCTGTACGCACGCGGGCGTGCCCGCGGTCAGCCTCTGGGCGGCCGTGCCGCACTACGTCTCGCAGCCGCCGAACCCGAAGGCGACCCTGGCGCTCCTGAACCGCCTGGAGGACCTGATCGACCTGCGCATTCCGCTGGGCGAGCTGCCCGAGGACGCGCGGGCGTGGCAGCTGGGCGTGGACCAACTCGCCTCCGAGGACAGCGAGGTGGCGGAGTACGTCCAGACGCTGGAGGAGGCGCGGGACACGGCGGAGCTGCCGGAGGCCTCGGGCGAGGCCATCGCCCGCGAGTTCGAGCGCTATCTGCGGCGCCGTGACGGCGGCCCCGGGCAGGGCCCGGGCCAGGGCGGCCCGGGCGTCGCCACGGAGGGCGGGGACACCTCGTACCTGCGGGACACCGGCGGGGGCAGGACCCGTCCGCCGAAGCCGGAGCAGCCGGGACCGGAGGCACCGCCCGAGGCGCAGGACGCCCCCGATGCCCCGGACGCGCCCGATGCCCCGGAGGCGCAGGACGCTCCGGAGCCCTCTTCCGAGGACCGCGACGACGACGAGTGAGCCGTACGGGAAAGGGGGCCGCACCGGTCATGGTGCGGCCCCCTTCGCGTACCCGGTCCGCCCGTCAGGCGCAGGCGAAGCGGGCTGCCGCCCAGTCCCCGTGGTCACCGCTCTTGGAGCCGTTGGTGTCGGTGATCCGCAGCCGGACGTGCCGGGCGCCGGTCACGTCCACCTGGACGGGGAGCGTCGCGGACGCTCCGGTCAGCTTCGGCGAGGTCCACAGGACCGTGCCGTCGGCCTCGACCGAGAAGGCCACCTCTCCGTAGCCGTTGATCTCGTCGTCGATGCCGACGTCGGCGGTGAAGGAGGTGCAGCGGCCGCCGAGGTAGACCTCGATGTCGGAGTCGGCGTGGGCGCCGATGCCCTTCTCGTAGGTGGTGCCCGCGAGGGTCAGGGTCCGGCCGTCGCTCGCGCCCGACTCGCCGTTGGAACGGTCGCGTTCGGGCGGCCCCCAGCCGTTGGTGGACTTCAGCCAGGTCAGGTCGCTCGCCCAGACGGCGGTCGAGGGCGGCTCGGGCATCACCCCGACGGCGAAGCGCTGGACCGCGGTCCGGTCCTGGTTCGCGGCGCGGTGGCGGACGCTCGCGGTGAGCGTGGCCTCGCCCGGCTTCGCGTCCTTCGCCGGGGTGACCGAGACCTCGACCCGCCGGGTGGTGCCCGCCGGGATCCGCGCGACCGGGGCGGCCGGGGTGACCTGCCAGCCGGCCGGGGCGGTGAGCGACACCTCGACGCCGGTGGCGTCCCTGGTCCCGGCCGTCACGTCGACGGCGACGGTTCCGGGGGCTCCCGCGCCCAGTTCCTGGCCGGCCGGGACGGCGACGGTGGCCGCGGCGCCCGGGACCGCTCCGCCGACGGCGCTGGTGTCCTCCAGTTCGAGGGTGAAGGCGCGGTCGGTGGGCTGGGCGGCGGTCTTGACCTTCACCACTCCCCCGCGGTCGTCGCGGTCGTACCACCAGCCCTGCCCCGCGGCCTCGTAGGCTGCCTTGGAGGTGAGGCGCGGCAGTGCGCGCCCGCCCAGCGAGACCTTGCTCGGGGCGTCGCCGGTGTGGACGGTGAACTGGTAGGGCCTGGCGGTGGACTTGCCCGCGAAGGAGCCCTTGCTCGCGCCGATCCGTACCGTCACGTCGCCCGCGCCGCGCTGCGGCGCGTGGACCTCGGCGGTCTGGGTGGCGTACTGGCCGGTGCGGTGGGCGCGGGTGACGCCGTCGTCCTCGTACAGCTCGAAGGACGAGGTGCCCTGCGGGTAGATGTCCCAGGCGAGCGCGGAACCGGGGGTGCGCTCGGTGTACGAGCGGATCCCGCCGGGCCACATCGGGACGGCGGCGCCGGCCCGGACGAAGAGCGGCAGGGTGTCGAGCGGGGCGCTGTAGTCGTCGACGGTGACCGGGCCCTGATGGGTGCGGCCGCTCCAGTAGTCGATCCAGGTGCCCTCGGGGAGGTAGATGCCGTCCCGCTCGACGGCGTCCTGGTAGACGGGGGCGACGAGGAAGTCCTCGCCGCTGAGGAACTCGTACTTGGCCGTGTCGGAGGCGGCCTTCGGGTCGTTCGGGTACTCCAGGACGAGCGGCCGGGCGAGGCCGACGCCGGTCTTCGTGGCCCGGTGCGCGTGCGAGTAGATGTACGGCAGCAGTGACTCGTGGAGCTTCAGGTAGTCGCGGTTGATGGAGGTGTACGGCTCGCCGTAGCGGAAGGGCTGCTTGTCGTTGGCGGCCCAGCCGTCCATCGTCATGGTGACCGGCAGGAACATCTTCCACTGGAGGTCACGGGTGTAGGTCTTGGCGCTGCCGCCGAAGATGCCGTCGACGTCGCCGGTGGTGTACGCGAGTCCGGACATGGAGGCGCCCGCGTAGGTGGGGATCTGCCAGCGGATGTACTCCCAGGTGCCGGACTGGTCGCCGGACCACTGGACACCGCAGCGCTGCGCGCCGGACCAGCTCTCGGGGGCCCAGGTGAAGCCGCGGGCGTCGGAATGGGCCTCGATGCCGGCGTAGGCGTCCTTGCAGCCGTCGAGGGCGAACTTGTAGCCGGGGCCGACCCAGGCGACGTCGAGCTTGGCGACCCGCTGCCCGGCCTTGACCTGCTCGCCGAGCTTGTCCAGGCCGTCCTCGGTCCACAGGCCGAGCTGCATGCCGCGGTCCTTGAGGCCGTTCGCGGTGTCGGCGAGGTCCTCGTAGCCGCAGCCGTAGCCGTCGTTGACGAGCATCCAGCCGTTGGGCATGTCGTTCTGGACGTAGCCGTCGGCGACCTTCAGCGCGTCGAGGGTGTGGCGCTCACCCCGGTTGGCGTTGTGCAGGTAGCAGTCGGCGTCGCCGATCTCCAGGCCGTAGACGGGCGGCAGGAACGGTTTGCCGGTCAGGTTCGTGTACTGGCCGATGACGTCCTTGAGCGCGTCGGAGCCCGAGCCGGTGAAGTAGTAGGCGTCGAAACGCTGTTCCTTCGCGCTCGTGGTGACGGGCTCGCCGAAGGCGTAGGTGTTGGGGGCGTAGGTGTTGCGGTAGACGCCGTAGCCGGCCGAGGAGAGGTAGAACGGCACCGAGTTGGGGTGGCCGCCGTCGTTCCAGTTGTAGTCGACGCCGACCTCGACGGTCTTGCCGCGGTGCGAGGTGTTGCCGCGGCCGTTCTGCATGCCGGCGCCGTAGAACTGCTCGTCGGCGCCCCGGGCCAGGGACTGGGTGGTGCGCTCCGGGGTCCAGCTGAGGCCGGTGGTCTCGGACCAGAGCGGGGTGCCGTCGGCGCGGTACGCGGCGAAGCGCAGCGGCGCCTTGTAGGCCCGCAGGGTGACCCGGGCGGTGCTGAGTTCGTAACGGTCCCCGCGGTCGCGCCAGTTGGTGCGGGGCGGGGCGCCCTGCGGCTGGACGATGTCCTGCCCGGTGGGGTCGGTGAACGTGCCGTCGGGGGCCAGTTCGATGCGGAAGGTCTCGTCGGTGACGAAGCTGACGCGGGCCTGGGCGGTGCCGGCGGTCAGCCGGTAGACGGCGCCGTCGGCCTGGAAGCCGGTGACGTCCCCGACGGTGGTCGGCGCGGGCTCGGCGGCGGGGGGCTCTGCGGACTGGGCGCTGCCGGGGCCCGCGAACACCGCGAGGAGCCCGAGCACGGCGCCGGCCAATGCAGCCTTCATGCGCAATGTTGATTGCATGGTGGGTATTTAGCGCAGAAACGAGCACCAGGGCCAGGACAAAACGGAACCGCCCTCGGACTTCGTGAGAAGTCCAAGGGCGGTTCCCTTGAAGGGAGTTGTACGGGAGCGGGCTACAGGGCCACTCCCAGCAGGGCGTCCACGGTGCGGGAGACGAGGCCGGGCGCGGACTCGTCCGTACCGCCCTCGGCGTGCTGCAGCTCGGCCCACCGGTCGACCGCGGCGAGCGCGGCCGGCGCGTCCAGGTCGTCGGCGAGCGCCTCGCGGACCTCCTCGACGAGCGCGTCGGCGGAGGGGCCGTCCGGCCGCGAGACGGCGGCGCGCCAGCGGTCCAGGCGCGCCACGGCGTCCTGGAGGACCTGGTCGGTCCACTCCCAGTCGGCGCGGTAGTGGTGCGAGAGCAGCGAGAGCCGGATGGCCGCCGGGTCGACGCCCTGGCGGCGGAGCGCCGAGACGAAGACGAGGTTGCCCTTGGACTTGGACATCTTCTCGCCGTCCAGGGCGACCATGCCGGCGTGCACATAGGCCTTGGCCATGGGGAACTCGCCGGTGAGCGCCTGTGCGTGGGAGGCGCCCATCTCGTGGTGCGGGAAGATCAGGTCGGAGCCGCCGCCCTGGACGTCGAAGCTCATGCCGAGGTGGTCGAGGGCGATGGCGACGCACTCGATGTGCCAGCCGGGGCGGCCGGGGCCGAGGCTGCCGCCGTCCCAGCTCGGCTCGCCCTCTCGGGCGGCCATCCAGAGCATCGGGTCGAGCGGGTTCTTCTTGCCCGGGCGGTCCGGGTCGCCGCCGCGCTCGGCGGACAGGTGGCGCATCAGCTCGGTGTCGTAGTTCGACACCTGGCCGAAGTGCGGGTCGGCCTCGACGGAGAAGTAGATGTCGCCGTCGAGCTCGTAGGCCGCGCCGGAGTCCCGCAGTCGCTCGACGAGCGGCACGATGCCGGGTATGGCCTCGACCGCGCCGATGTAGTGCTGCGGGGGCAGCATCCGCAGAGCGGTCATGTCCTCGCGGAAGAGGGCCGTCTCGCGCTCCGCGAGACCGACCCAGTCGACGCCGTCGCGGATCGCGCGCTCCAGGAGCGGATCGTCGACGTCGGTGACGTTCTGGACGTAGTGGACCTGCCGCTTGGTGTCGAGCCACACGCGCTGAACGAGGTCGAACGCGTTGTAGGTCGCCGCGTGACCCATGTGGGTCGCGTCGTACGGCGTGATGCCGCAGACGTAGATACGGGCGACGGGGCCGGGGGCGAGGGTCACTCGTCCGCCGGTCGCGGTGTCGTGGATCCGGAGGTCGCGGCCCTTGCCGGGCAGGGCGGGGACCTCAGAAGCGGGCCAGGCATGCATGACCTGAGCGTAACCGGACACGCGTTCCGGATACGAACCGGATCCGGGATCTTGGCCGAGGAGGCGCTCTTGCAGCTCGCAGCGGTTCATGCATACCCCCAGGGGGGTGCGGCGACCGAGGGGCGTTGGCCGAAACCCGTCGGTCCGGTCAGACCGGAGGCCAGGGGATCGCCGGCCACTGCCCGGAGGGTTCCGGGTGCCGGCCGGTGGTGCGCAGGGCGCTGACGCGGCCGCGCAGGGCGTCCACCTCGGCCGCGGTGAGCAACTCGGCCAGTCGGGTGGCGAGCGGGGTCCCCGGGGCGAGGGAGCCGTCGAGCCGCTCCAGGACGGCGGCGGCCTCGGCGGGCAGCTCCTCGCCCGCCCAGCCCCACAGCAGCGTGCGCAGCTTGTCGTCCACGTGGAAGGTCACCCCGTGGTCGATGCCGTAGAGGCGCCCGTCCGGCGCGGGCAGCAGGTGCCCGCCCTTGCGGTCGCCGTTGTTGATGACGGCGTCCAGGACGGCGAGCCGGCGCAGTTCGGGGCGGTCGGCGTGGACGAGCAGGGCCGTGCGGTCCTCGCCGACCTGGGCGGGTCCGACGGCCTTCCAGCCCTCCGCCGCCTCCTCGTCCTCGGTGAGGGCGAGCAGGCTCGCCCCGGGGTCGGCGTCGATCCACAGCTGGACCATGCCCTCGCCGTACGGGCCGTCCCGCAGCACGGTGGGCGGTACGAGACCCCAGCCGGTGGCCTCGGAGAGCTCGTAGGCCGCGACCTCCCGCTGGGCCAGGGTGCCGTCGGGGAAGTCCCAGAGGGGCCGCTCGCCGGCGACGGGCTTGTAGACGCAGTCGGCCTCGGCGCCGTCGAGGGAGACGGAGCAGACGAGCACCGCGTTGGAGGCCTCGCGGACCTGGCCGCGCACGGTCAGCTCGCCCTTGGTGAGCAGGTCGACGACCGCCCGGTTGTCGAGGCCGCTCATGCTCCGCGCCGGTATCCGTTCTGGCGGGGGCAGACATGGCCCTCGGGGTCGAGCGGGAGGCTGCACAGCGGGCAGGGCGGCCGGCCGGCGTTCACCACGTCGAGGGCGCGCTTGGCGAAGGCCCTGGCCTGCGCACCGGTGAGCCGGACGCGCAGCATCGGCGGCCCGTTCTCCTCGTCCTGGAGCAGCCGTTCCTCGGCGGCGGCGAGGTCCTCCTCGGACTCGGCGTCGAGTTCGACGAGCGCCTGCGCCTCGACGATCATGCGCTGCTCCTCGCCGTCCCAGGCGAGCGCCATGGTGCCGACCCGGAACTCCTCCTCGACGGGCACGTCGAGGGGCGCGGTGTCCGCGATGTCGGCCGGGGCGACGGCCGGGACCGGGGCGTTGCCGCCGGTGCGCCGGACGACCTCGTCGAGGAGTTCGTCGATGCGTTCGGCGAGCGCGGCGACCTGGGTCTTCTCCAGGGCCACGCTGGTGACCCGGCCGGCCGCGGACGCCTGAAGGAAGAACGTACGGCGGCCAGGCAGCCCGACCGTACCGGCCACGAAACGCTCCGGTGGGTCGTAGAGGAACACCTGACGGGACACGTCCCTGACTCCCTTGGGTCTCGGCAGTGGTGGAGGCCCGCGCTACAGCGGCCCGTCCACCCTACTGCGCGGATGGATCACGGTGCGCCCGCACCGCCCCCGACCTCGGCGGCCCCGCTGGGATCGGGGCTCGCCTTGGGGGCGAGCGCGGCGAAGTCGCCGGTGTCGCCGAGGCGTACGAGGAAGGGGCGCAGCCGGGTGTAGCGGATGACGGTGACCGAGCAGGGGTCGACGTGGATGCGCTGGAAGAGGTCGAGGTGCATGCCGAGGGCGTCGGCGACGATCGACTTGACGATGTCGCCGTGGGAGCACATGGCGTAGACGGCGTCCTCGCCGTGTTCGGCCTCCACGCGCGCGTTCCAGTCCCGGACGGCGTCGACGGCCCGTGCCTGCATGGCGCGCATCGACTCGCCGCCGGGGAAGGCGGCGGCCGAGGCGTGGGCCTGGACGACCTCCATGAGGGGCTCGTCGGCCAGTTCGGCGAGCTTGCGTCCCGACCAGTCGCCGTAGTCGCACTCGCTGATCCGCTCCTCGGTGTGGAGCGGCAGGCCGGGGCGGGCGTCGAGGAGCGGCCGTACCGTCTCCTGGCAGCGCTGGAGCGGGCTGCTCACGACGGCGGCGAGCGGCACCCCGGCCAGCCGCCCCGGCAGCGCGGCGGCCTGCGCGAGCCCCCGCTCGTCGAGGGCGACCCCGGGCAGCCGCCCGGCGAGGACACCCGAGGTGTTGGCGGTGGAACGTCCGTGCCGGACGAGAATCAGCGTGGCCATGGCGGCTAGAGTAGGGGGTGTCCTGTGGGCCAGGCCGGAAAAGCGAGCGGCGTCTGGTGCGTGCGATCGCAAGGCGGAGGAGGGAGTCGACGCGGAGCGTCGGCGAGTGACGACAACGCGGCGTGGGGGTCCCCCCTGCTCGAAGAGCTTGGGGGAGTGCGTGCCAGACGCCGTGAGCCCGGCATGGGCCCACAGGACACCCCCTGCGACACCCCCACGCGCGCGCGGGGGTGTCGCGGGGGTGCGGGCGGACCGTGGAGACGGGAGAATGCGGCGGGTGATCGTGGACTCCGCCATCTACCGGGACGGGCACCGCACGGAGGGGCCCGCCGATCTGTCCGACGCGCTGGCTCAGGCGCGGGCGAGCGGGAACGCCTTCCTCTGGGTCGGGCTCTACGAGCCGACGGAGGCCGAGTTCGGTCATGTCTCCGACGAGTTCGCCCTGCACCCGCTGGCCGTCGAGGACGCCCTGAAGGCCCATCAGCGCCCCAAGCTGGAGATCTACGACGACTCGCTCTTCGTCGTCCTCAAGCCGGTCGTGTACGAGCCGGAGAGCGACCGGGTCTCCTCGGACGAGCTGATGCTCTTCGTGGGCGACTCCTTCGTCGTCACCGTCCGGCACGGGGAGGGGGCGCCGCTGGCGGCCGTACGGCGCCGTCTGGAGGCCGAGCCGGAGGTCCTGAGGCACGGCCCGACGGCCGTGCTGTACGCGGTGAGCGACGCGGTCGTGGACCACTACATCGACGTGGCCGCCGAGCTCCAGGTCGACCTGGAGGAGCTGGAGACGGACGTGTTCGCCCCGGTGGGCGTCGGCGCGTCGCGAACGGCCGAGCGGATCTACACGGCCAAGCGGCAGGTGCTCGAGTTCCGGCGGGCGGCCGGGCCGCTCGCCGGGCCGATGGCCCGGCTGGCCGCGGGTGACGTGCCGTTCGTGCACGAGGGCTCGCAGCCCTTCTTCCGGGATGTCGGCGATCATCTGATCCGTGCCAACGAGCAGGTGGAGGGGCTCGACCGGCTGCTGTCGGACGTGCTGTCGGCGCATCTGGCGCAGATGGGCGTGCGGCAGAACGACGACGTGCGGAAGATCTCGGCGTGGGCGGCGATGGCGGCCGTTCCCACGATGGTCGCGGGGATCTACGGCATGAACTTCGAGCACATGCCGGAGCTGACCTGGACCTGGTCGTATCCCGTCCTGATCCTGCTGCTCGTCGCCGTCGAGGTGGGTCTGTACCGGCTGTTCAAGCGCCGGGGCTGGCTGTAGCCCCGGCGCGGGTCGGTTCCGGCCGGGTCAGAACGCGGGCGCCGGGGTCGCGGGTCCGCCCAGCGCGTCGCGGCGCTCGGGCATCTTGAGGTCGACCATCTTGTGCCAGCCGGCGAGGCGTTCGTACCCGTACATGCCGTGGATCCCGGCGGCGAGCGCACCCGCCTTGGCCTTCGGCCACTTCAGGATGCGGCCCATGTGGCCCATCACGGCGAGGCTGACGTCGCGGTAGACCTTGATCTCGGCGAGCGCCGACTCGCGCAGGGTGCGCTGGATGAGCCGGCCGTGCCCGGCGTACGCGAGGCGCAGCAGTTCTTCGTGGCAGTACGCGAGGTGGTTCGCCTCGTCGTGGTCGATCATGTGGATGGCCTTGCCCAGCTCGGGGTGGTCCCCGAAGTAGGTGACCAGCATGTCCATCTGGTCGGCGGCCCGCTGCTCGGTGACCCGGCTGTGCGCGAGGTAGACGATGATGTCCTCCTCGCTGAGCGGCTCGTCGCGGCGGAGCTTGTCGTGGGCGAGGCCGATCCCGCCCTGCTCCAGGAGCATCGTGTAGTCGGTGTCGGGAGGCACCGGCACGGGTTCGAGGCCGCGCTTCCTCAGCAGGGCGTTGAAGATCCGGCCGTGTTTGTCCTCGTCGGCGCCGTGCCGGGTGATCTTGGGGGCCAGGTCCCGCATGCCGGGGGCGACCAGGGCCGCGATCCGCGCGTTCTCCCAGCCGCCCTGGGACTCGCCGCTGGCCGCGATGGAGCAGAAGAGCTGGAAGGACTCGTCGTTGTCGATGATTTCCTGGAACAGGCTCTTGGCCGTGAGCATTGCTGCCACCTCCATGCGGGCGTCCGCACGCCGCACGTCCGCAGAGAACGAGTCAAATGCGGTACGGCCGGGTGGGCAACAGGAGGGGCGGGCCGTTCGGCTGAAAGAAGGAGCGTTCCGCCAGTAACCGCGCGCCCCCGTCGAGCGTTGTGCTGCGTGACGGCCGTGGCGGGGAAGACCCCCCGAGCCCCCACCACGGCCGCAGACTTCTCTAGGCGAGGCCCGCGTGCTCCAGGGCCTCCGTGCCCGCCCTCAGCGCCGCCAGCCGCTCGTCGAGCGTGAAGCCGGCCGGGGCGAGGGTCAGGGTGGTGACCCCGGCCTCGGCGTAGGCCTTCATCCGGTCGGCGATCCGCTCGACGGAGCCGAGCAGCGTGGTCTGGTCGATCAGCTGGCGCGGGACCGCCGCCGCGGCGCCCGCCTTGTCGCCGGACAGGTACTTGTCCTGGATCTCGACGGCCTGCTTCTCGTAGCCCATGCGCTGCGCGAGCTGGTTGTAGAAGTTCTGCTTCCGGCTGCCCATGCCGCCGACGTACAGGGCGGTGTACGGACGGAAGATGTCGGCCAGGGCGTCGATGTCGTCGCCGAGGGCGATCGGCAGGGTGGGGTGGACGTCGAAGCCGTCCATCGTCAGACCGGCCTTCTCGCGGCCCGCGCGCAGCGGGCGCAGCGCGGTCTCCTCCAGGTGCTCGGCGGAGGGGAAGATCAGCAGCGCGCCGTCGGCGATCTCGCCGGTCTGCTCCAGGTTCTTCGGGCCGATCGCGGCGATGTAGAGCGGGATGTGCTCGCGCTCCGGGTGGACGGTGAGCTTGATCGGCTTCCCGGGGCCGTCCGGCAGCGGAAGCGTCCAGTGCTCGCCCTCGTACGTGAGCCGCTCGCGGGACATGGCCTTGCGGACGATCTCGACGTACTCGCGGGTGCGCGCCAGCGGCTTGTCGAACTTGACGCCGTACCAGCCCTCGGAGACCTGCGGTCCCGAGACGCCGAGGCCGAGGCGGAACCGGCCGCCGGAGAGCGAGTCGAGGGTGGCGGCGGTCATCGCCGTCATCGCGGGCTGGCGCGCCGGGATCTGCATGATCGCCGAGCCGATGTCGATCCGCTCGGTCTTGGCGGCCACCCAGGAGAGCACCGTGGGCGCGTCGGAGCCGTAGGCCTCGGCGGCCCAGCAGACGTCGTAGCCGAGGCGGTCCGCCTCCTGGGCGACGGCGAGATTGTCGCCGTCCATGCCCGCGCCCCAGTAGCCGAGGTTGATGCCGAGCCTCATGACCACACCCTCTTTACCGATCAGTAACGTCTCTTGGGCCGGACTCTAGCGCGCGGGTCACGGATCCGTCAGGGGGAGGTTGTCCACAGGCTCTCTCCGCGTGGGGTCTTGGCCAGTAATCTCGCGCCCATGGAGCAGAGGCATCTCGGACGTACCGGCCTGCGCGTGTCCCGGCTCGGGCTCGGCACCCTCACCTGGGGCCGGGACACCGACGAGCACGACGCCGCCGACCAGTTGAAGGCGTTCTGGGACGCGGGCGGCACACTCGTGGACACGGCGGACGTGTACGGCGGGGGTGAGGCCGAGTACGTGCTCGGGCAGCTCATGGAGCGGCTCGTGCCCCGCCGGGATCTGGTCATCTCCACCAAGGCCGGCAGCGTGCCCGACCCGTACCGGCGGACGGACGCCTCGCGCGGCCACCTGCTGGCCGCCCTCGACGCGTCCCTGGCCCGGCTCGGCACGGACCACGTGGACCTGTGGCAGCTGCACGCCTTCGACCCGGACACCCCGCTGGAGGAGTCCCTCCAGGCCCTGGACATCGCCGTGAGCAGCGGTCGCGCGCGGTACGTGGGGGTGTCCAACTTCTGCGGGTGGCAGCTGGCGAAGGCCGGCACCTGGCAGCTCGCCGCGGCCGGCGCGGGACGGACCCGGCTCGCGGCGACCCAGATGGAGTACTCCCTGCTCCAGCGGGGCGTCGAGCGGGAGGTGCTGCCCGCGGCCCTGGACCTGGGCATAGGTCTCCTGCCGTCCTCGCCGCTCGGGCGCGGGGTGCTCACGGGCAAGTACCGCACCGGGACGCCGGCGGACTCGCGGGGCGGCTCGGAGACCATGGCCCCCTTCGTGGAGCCGTATCTGGACGAGGCCGCGAGCCGGATCGTGGACGCGGTCGCCACGGCGGCGGACGGCCTGGCGACGACGCCGCTCCAGGTGGCCCTCGCCTGGGTCCGCGACCGGCCGGGCGTCACCGCCCCGGTGATCGGCGCGCGCAACGCGCAGCAGCTCACGGCCGCTCTGTCAGTGGAGAGCCTTAGTCTTCCTGACGAGATCTGCCGGGCCCTCGACGATGTGTCGGCGCCCCTGCACCGCTATCCGGACCAGGACTGGAGCACCTTGTGACCGAGCCTTCGCGGGAGACCCCGCCCGAGGCCACCGAGCCCGAGCCGGGCGGGACCGACGAGGCCGCGGCCGAGCACGACGCCCAGGAGGCCGCTGACGGCGCCGAGGGCCCCGAGGGCTCCGAAGGCACCGAGGCCGCGACGGCGGATGCCGAAGGGGAGGCGAAGGCCGCCGAGGGGGCCGAGGTCTCGGAGGCCCAGGCGGAGCTGGCCGCGCAGCGGGAGCTGCGGGCGCGGATCGAGCAGCGCAAGGCCGAGCGGGCGGCGCCCGTGGACGCGGGCGGGAAGCTCAGCGGCACGGCGGCCGATCTGCTGGCGGCGGTCCGCGCGGTGGAGAGCGGTACGAAGGCGGGCAGCGCGTTCTTCGACGCGCCGCAGCCGGCCCCCGCGCCCGCTCCCTCCTCCGCTGCCGAGCCGCGCCGTGCCGCACCGGTCCCCGCGCCCGCCGCGCCGGTCCCTGCCGGCTCCGTGGTCCCGGTAGGCCAGGCACGGCCGGCCGCACCGGAGACGCTGGCGGCCGCCCGGGAGGTCCTCGCGCGCGGCGGGGCGCCGGAGTCGCTGACCGGCCAGGTCGCCGCCGCCCTGGGCGAGGGCGCCGCGGAGGCGCTGCGGGAGGACCCCTGGCAGCTGCTCGCCGTGACCGGGGTGCGGCCCGAGCAGGCCGACGGCTTCGCCCGCGCTCTGCTCGGCGCGGAGTGCGGACCCGACGACCCCCGCCGGGCCGTCGCCCTGGTGACCTGGCTGCTCGAACGGGCCGCGCTGAAGGGCCACACGGCCCTGGAGGACGGCGCCCTGCGGTCCGGCCTCACGGGCCTGTCGGTGCCCGACCCCGACGAGGCCATGCGCGCGGCCGCCGCCGAGGGCGCGGTGCTGCTGTTCCAGGAGGAGGAGCAGGCCCCCGAGGAGACCGAGGACGAGGAGGGCACGGAGGGCGCGGAGGCCCCTGAGGACGAGGCGCCCGACGTGCCGGCCCTCCTGGGGCTCGACCGGTACGCCCTGGCCGAGGAGAGCCTCGCCGACGGCCTTGCCCGGCTGGTCAAGACCGTCTCGGCGGAGGAGTGGGAGGGCCATGAGCTGGTCCGCGCGGCCGGTGCCCACGGCCTGGTCCTGCACACCGGAGGCGAGGCCGCCCGCCGCGAGCCCGCCGCGCTCGCCGAGGACGCGCGGGAGCGGGGCCTGCGGGTCGCGGTGGCCGTGCACAGCGAGAACGGGGTGGACCGCCTCGGCGCGCAGGCCGTGACGGTCGACGCCCTGGTGTCCGGCGCCGCCGGTCCCGGCCGGGACGAGGAGGGTTCGCTGGCCCTGGACCTGCTGGTCGTCCTGGACGCGCCGCAGTTGGACGTCGAGAGCGCGACGACGCTCGTCGAGTCCCTGCCCGACGGCTGCCGTCTGGTGCTCAGCGGGGACCCCGGCGTCCTCGGCTCGGCGGGCGCGGGCCGCGTGTTCGGCGATGTGCTGGCGGCCCGGGTGTGCCCGACGGTCGCCTCCCGCCTCCCCGACCCCGGCCCGATCGGCGAGCTGGTCTCCGGGATCGGCATCGGCGAGCTGAACCAGGTGGAGGCGCCCGGCAAGGAAGTCGTGATCGTCCCGGTCCGGGACGCGGGCGAGGCGGTCCATCGCACGGTCCAGCTCGTCGCCGACTCGATTCCCCGGGCGTTCGACGTGCCGGCCGGACAGACCCAGGTGATCACGGTCGGCCACGGCGGCTCCGCGGGCACCCGCGCGCTCAACGCGGCGCTCAAGGAGCGGATCAACCCCGGCCCCGGCCGCTTCGGCGGCTTCGACCCGGGCGACCGGGTGGCCTTCGTGCCGGCCCCGGGGCGCACGGTGACCGGGACGGTCGTGGGCGCCGACGCGGAGGGCCTGCGCCTGGAGTGCGCGGGCGAGCCGCTCGTCGTACCGAAGGACCGGGTGGAGTCCGCGCTCCGGCACGGCTGGGCGCTCACCGCCCACCAGGCCGCGGGGATGCGCTGGCCCGCCGCGGTCGTGGTCCTGCCGGGCGACGCGGCCCAGGGCCTGAGCCGGCCCTGGGTGTACACGGCCTTCGGCCGGGGCGAGCGCCATCTCTCGGTCGTCCACGGCGTGGACCAGGCGCTGCCCCGCGCGGTGGCGGAGGGCGTGCCCCCGGAGCGCACGACCCGGCTGAGGCCGCTTCTGGAGGCTCTGTTGGCGCCCTCGGAGGTCTGACAGCGAATCCGGACCGTACGACGCGGGAGGGCGGGGCACCCCACGGGTGCCCCGCCCTCCTTCGCACTCGGTACGGACGCTCAGGCGTCCTGCTCCTCCAGGTCGTCGTCGAGCTCGTCGTCGAAGACCGCGCTGACGTCGAAGCGGCAGACGATCCGCTCCGGATCGGCCTGCTCGAAGGGGGCGTTCAGCCACTCCCCCGCTTCCGGCAGCTCCTCCGCGGCCGAGACCCAGAGGGTGGAGTCCCCCTCCTCCAGACCGAACTCCTTGTGCCGCGAGGCGATTTCGTCCGGTTCGTACTCTCCGAAGAGCACGCCGAGCGCGGCGTGCGTACTGCCACCGGCGGTGGGAACCGCGTCCGGCCCCTCCTCGTCGCCCTCCAGGTCGGCGATGCGCTGTGCCTGAGCGAGCAGCCGCTGCGGTTCGACGACGGCGTAGTCGCGGCGGATCAGGACACTGAGGGCGTGCGGCTCCTCGGGCCCGGCGTAGGGCGGGAGCGAGTCGTCGGCGCCCGGGATCTCGAAGGGGGTGACCTCGTCGTAACGGTCGTAGAGCCGCTCGTCGTAGGCTTCGGCCGCCGCGGCGAGGGCGTTGAAGGCTTCGTAGACGGCCGGGTCGTCGTCCCCCGAACGACGTTCGACCGCCTCGAGGTGACGGTCCAGTGCGGCTTTGACCGCCTCGGCGGCGGCACGTACCTCGGCAGCGGTGGGCTGCGCAGCATCAGACATGGGACGCACGCTATCCGTACCGGGCGTGTGCCCGCACAATAGATGCGATGCCGGAATACGAATTTGTCGACGTGTACGTGCCGCGCGGTGTCTCCCGCAAGGAGGCGACGCGGCTCCTGACCGACCATGCCGAGTACGGTCACTGGGAGTTGGACCGCCTGAGCCTGCACCGGGACGGCAGCCGCAGGGTGCGGCTGCGCCGGCGCATCATCCGTCAGGTCCGCGCCACCTGGTGACATGAGAAGGGGCCCCGCGATGCGGGGCCCCTCTGCGTCCTGCCGTCGCCCTAGGCGGACTGGCGGGCGCGGCGGTAGAGCACGGATCCGGCGAGCAGCAGGGCGGCGCCGGCCGGGACGGCCACGCCGAGCGGACCGGAACCGGTCTGCGCCAGCTCCTCGGTCGCCTCGGGCTGCGTGATCGTGTGCGTACCAGGCGTGTTCGGGCCGTTCGGCGTCCCGTTCTCGCCGGAGTCACCCGGGTTGCCGGGCGTACCGGGGTTACCGGGCGTGCCCGGGTTTCCGGGCTCACCCGGGTTGCCGGGGTTCCCAGGGTTGCCGGGGTTGCCCGGGTTTCCGGGGTTGCCCGGGTTCCCAGGGTTGCCCGGGTTCCCAGGGTTGCCCGGGTTCCCAGGGTTGCCCGGGTTGCCCGGGTTGCCCGGGTTGCCCGGGTTCCCCGGCTCGCCGGGGTGGCCCGGGTGCGTGGGCTCGATGCCGTTGCCGCACTCGTTGCCGAACGCGGGGTTGATGGCGCCGATGACCGAGACGCTGTTCCCGCAGACGTTCACGGGGGCGTCGACCGGCACCTGGACGGTGTTGCCCGAACCGACGCCCGGGGAGCCCTTGCTGCCGCCCTCGGCCGAGGAGCCGCGGTGCTTGCCCGTGCCCGGCTTGGAGACATTGGCGCACTTGTTGCCGAACGACGGGTTGAGCAACCCGACGCCGTTGACGGTGTTTCCGCAGACATTGACCGGCGCGTGCACCGGAACCTGCACGGTGTTCCCGGACGCGACGCCCGGGGAATTCGCGGCCGCGCCGTTCGCACTCGAATCGGCATTCGCATAACCACCGCCGAGGGCGATGACTCCGCCCGCCGCCGCGACGGTGATCAGGCCCTTGCGTGTGACCTGTCGCATAGCTTGTTCCCTGCCTTCTCGGCTTCTGCCTTCTGGCTTCAGAAGAGGGGCCACCGGATCGAAACGCCCGGGGCGGAATGCCCGCCGGCCCCGGAGTGCATGGCACGCACTCCGGGGCCGGCCTGGCTCAGACCCTCACGGGTCGAGGCACAACGTCAGGCGTTGACGCAGGTGTTGCCGAAGGTGGGGTTCAGCAGCCCGATCACGGAGACCGTGTTGCCGCACACGTTCACCGGGACGTGAACCGGCACCTGGACGACGTTGCCCGAGAGCACGCCGGGGGAACCGATGGCGGCACCCTGGGCACCCGAGTCGGCAACGGCCATGCCCGCACCCGCGAGAACGAGACCGCCGGTGGCAGCCGCAGCAGCGACGACCTTCTTGATCATTATTCCTCCTTGTTGGCAATGCGATCCCAGCCGCGGACCGCACCACCTGTAACGAGGGGGAAGTAATGGGGCTACGAGCCTATGAGTGCATTCACTCTTTCCGGTCAAAGGCGCACGGGCGGTCGATTATCGGAGGCAGGTGAACGAGATCCGCTCAGGACGCGTCGATGAACCGGTCGAGGACGCGGACGCCGAACTTCAGCCCGTCCACCGGCACACGCTCGTCCACGCCGTGGAACATCCCGGCGAAGTCCAGCTCGGGCGGCAGCTGGAGCGGCGCGAAGCCGAAGCAGCGGATGCCGAGGTCGTCGAAGGACTTGGCGTCGGTGCCACCGGAGAGCATGTACGGCACCGCCCGCGCGATCGGGTCCTCGGCACGGAGGGCCAGCTGCATCGCGTCCACGAGGGCGCCGTCGAAGCTGGTCTCCAGGGCCTTGTCGCCGTGCACGTCCTCGCGCTTGACCCGCGGTCCTAGGATCCGGTCGAGGTCGGCCAGGAACTCCTGCTCGTAGCCCGGCAGGAACCGGCCGTCGACGTGGGCGGTGGCCTGGCCGGGGATGACGTTGACCTTGTACCCGGCTCCGAGCATGGTCGGGGCGGCGGAGTTGCGCAGGGTGGCGCCGACCATCTTGGCGATGCCGCCCAGCTTGGCGAGCGTCGCCTCCATGTCCTCGGGGTCGAGCGGGGTGCCCAGCGCGTCCGAGAGTTCATCCAGGAAGGACCGTACGGTCTTGGTGACCCTCACCGGCCACTGGTGGCGTCCGAGCCGGCCCACGGCCTCGCAGAGCTCCGTGATGGCGTTGTCGTTGTTGGTCATCGAGCCGTGCCCGGCCGTGCCCTCGACGGTCAGCCGCATCCAGTGCATGCCCTTCTGGGCCGTCTCGACCAGATAGAGCCGCAGGTTCTCGTTGACGGTGAAGGAGAAGCCGCCGACCTCGCCGATCGCCTCCGTCACGCCGTCGAAGAGGTCCCGGTGGTGGTCGACCAGGTGCCGGGCTCCGTAGGTGCCGCCCGCCTCCTCGTCGGCGAGGAAGGCGAGCACGATGTCGCGCGGGGGCTTGCGACCGCTGCGCATCCGGTCCCGGACGACCGCGAGGGTCATCGCGTCCATGTCCTTCATGTCGACCGCGCCCCGGCCCCACACGCAGCCGTCGGCGACCTCGCCGGAGAAGGGGTGGTGGGTCCAGTCCTCGGCGTTGGCCGGCACGACGTCGGTGTGGCCGTGGATGAGGAGGGCGGGCCGCGACGGGTCCTCGCCCTCGATCCGGGCGACGGTGGACGCCCGCCCCTTGTGCGACTCGATGATCTTCGGCTCGAGACCGACCTCGGCGAGCTTCTCGGCGACGTACTCCGCCGCCGCCCGCTCGCCCGGGCCCGAGTGGTCGCCGTAGTTGCTGGTGTCGATGCGGATGAGGTCACGACAGAGGTCGACGACCTCGTCCTCGCCGGTGATCTTCCTCGCCGTGTTCGACTCGCTCACGCTGCTTCCTCCCACTACGTGCCCCACGTGCTTGCTGGTGGACTCCCCCATCCTCGCGCGCCCGGCCCCCGGGACCCAAGGGCGGCCGTCGGCCGACATCCGCCCGTCACACGGTCCGGCCCGAAAGGGGGTGGTGATCGACCACCTCCAATGTTTGCTATGGTTTTCCACGTCGGAACGGCCGAGCGGCCGGAAAGACAGACACCTTGTCCGGGTGGCGGAATGGCAGACGCGCTAGCTTGAGGTGCTAGTGCCCTTTATCGGGCGTGGGGGTTCAAGTCCCCCCTCGGACACCAGCGAAGGACCCCACGTCACGTGGGGTCCTTCTTGCGTTGCCGGACATGACGTTACGGATCGGTGGGAGCTGTGAGACGCAGGACGAAGCGGCCGGTGGCGCCGCTCCCCCAGCGGGACGGGATCGATCCCGTGCGGCTGCGGCTGCCCGAGGAGGCCGCCGGTGACGGGTGGGCCACGGTCGGGGAGTACCTGCGGGCGCGGTTCGGCGGGGCCGTCGGAGACGCCCGCGTCCGCGCGATGGTGCGGGACGGGCGGTTCGTGGGCGGGGACGGGCGGCCGGTCCGGGAGGACGAGCCGTACGCGGCGGGGACGTACCTCTGGTACCACCGGGACTTCCCCGCCGAGGAGCGGGTGCCCTTCGAGATCGGGGTCGTGCACCGGGACGAGCGGATCGTCGTCGTCGACAAGCCGCACTTCCTGGCCACGATGCCGCGCGGGCGGCATGTGACCGAGACGGCCCTCGCACGGCTGCGGCGGGAGCTGGGGCTGCCTCAGCTGCAGCCCGCGCACCGGCTCGACCGGCTGACGGCCGGGCTCGTGCTCTTCGTGGTACGGCCCGAGGACCGGGGCGCGTACCAGACGCTGTTCCGGGACCGGCTGGTCGGCAAGGAGTACGAGGCGGTGGCTCCGTACGACCCCGGGGTCGCCCTGCCGGTGACGGTGCGGAGCCGGATCGTGAAGGAGCGCGGGGTGATCGCCGCGCGCGAGGAGCCGGGCGAGCCGAACAGCGAGAGCCGGATCGAGCTGGTGGAGCGGCGGGGCGGTCTCGGACGGTACCGGCTGCTGCCGAGGACCGGGCGCACCCATCAGCTGCGGGTGCACATGAACAGCCTGGGGCTGCCGATCCTGCACGATCCGGTCTATCCGGTGGTCCTGGAGGACGGCCCGGAGGACTACGCGCGGCCGCTGCAACTGCTCGCACGCGTGCTGGAGTTCACCGACCCGGTCACGGGGGCGCCGCTGCGCTTCGAGAGCGGACTGCGGCTGAGCGGGACGGACTGAGAAAAGCGGGAGACCCCCGCAGGCCGCCGCCTGCGGGGGTCTCGTCGCCCCGTGGGGGGTCTGTCAGTCCTGGTGCTCCGCGGCGGTCGCGCGGACCCGCTTGCGGACCAGGAACCAGCCGCCGACGAGGGCGGCGGCGATCAGCGGAAGGCAGTTCACGGTGGTGCGGCTGATGCCGCCGTCCATCCACATCAGGACCAGCACCGAGCCGAGGAAGACCAGGGTGACGATCTGCGTGTACGGGGCCCACGGCAGCTGGTAGGAGGGGCGGGTGACCCGGCCGTCCTGGGAGCGCCGCACGAAGAGCAGCGAGCAGACCATGATCATGCCCCAGGTGCCGATGATGCCGATGGAGGCGAAGTTCAGCACCAGCTCGAAGGCCTCGCCGGGCATGACGTAGTTCAGGCCGACGCCGAGGACACCGAAGGCGGCGGTCAGCAGGATGCCGCCGTAGGGGACGCCGCCCTTGTTCATGACGCCGGTGAACTTGGGCGCGGAGCCCGCCAGCGACATGGAGCGCAGGATCCGGCCGGTGGAGTACAGACCCGAGTTGAGGCTGGAGAGCGCGGCGGTCAGGACGACCAGGTTCATGACGCCCGCGGCACCGGGGATGCCCAGCTTGTCGAAGACGGTGACGAAGGGGCTCTGGTCGCCGGAGTAGGCGGTGTAGGGCAGGAGCAGCGCGAGCAGGATCACGGAGCCGACGTAGAAGAGGCCCACGCGCCACATGATCGAGTTGATCGCGCGCGGCATGATCTTCTCGGGGTTCTCGGTCTCACCGGCGGCGACGCCGCAGAGCTCGACGGAGGCGTACGCGAAGACGACGCCCTGGATCAGCAGCAGCATCGGCATGACACCGCTGGGGAAGATGCCGCCGTTGTCCGTGATGGTGGAGAAGCCCGGGGTGTGGCCGCCGACGTCGTGCGAGGTCGCGACCAGGAAGATGCCGATGAGCATGAAGGCGACGAGGGCGCCGACCTTGATGATCGCGAACCAGAACTCCATCTCGCCGAAGTACTTCACGGAGATGAGGTTGGCGGCGAGGACGACCGCGAGGGCGATCAGGGCGAGGATCCACTGCGGGACGTCGCTGAACATGGCCCAGAAGTGGGCGTAGGTCGCGGCAGCGGTGATGTCGGCGACGGCGGTGGTCGACCAGTTGAGGAAGTAGAGCCAGCCGGCCGTGTAGGCGCCCTTCTCGCCCATGAACTCACGGGCGTAGGAGACGAAGGCGCCGGAGGAGGGGCGGTAGAGGACCAGCTCACCGAGGGCCCGCACCACGAAGAAGGCGAAGACGCCGCAGACGGCGTAGGCGATGAAGAGGGACGGTCCCGCGTTGGCCATGCGGCCGCCGGCGCCGAGGAAGAGGCCGGTGCCGATCGCGCCGCCGATGGCGATCATGTTGATGTGCCGGGACTTGAGGTCCTTGCGGTATCCGGCGTCACCGGCGTCGACGTGGGGGGACGCCCCGGCGGCCGGCGCCGGAGGCGGCGTGGCGGACAGCGTGTCGGCCGCAGAGGGGGTGCGGTCACTCATGGAGTTGTTCGCCTTCGTGAGGGAGAGGGTCTGTGCGGTACCCGGCCGCGCGCGTGGAGGTCGTCCACGGCACGCGCGGCCAGCGCACATCGTCACGGCACGACGGCGTTTCGGCAGTGGCCAATGTCACTGAACGCCCTTATTTGAGCTACTTCTGAGGTTGCTCGCGGGCGAAGTGCGGGGGTCCGCCGGGTTTACGGCGCGAGGACGTCCAGTTCCTTGAGGGCGCCGACGGCGATCTGGCGGGTCAGCTCCTCGGCGCGGGCCGCGTCCCGCTCGCGGACCGCCTCGGCGACCTGGACGTGCAGGGTGACGGCGGCCGGGTCGGGGTCCTCGAACATCACCTGGTGGTGCGTGCGGCCGGTGAGGACCTCGGCGACCACGTCGCCCAGCCTGGCGAACATCTCGTTGCCGGATGCGTTCAGGACGACCCGGTGGAAGGCGATGTCGTGGACGAGGTACGCCTCCAGCTGCCGGCCGCGCGAGGTGGCGACCATGCCGAGCGCGTGCTCGGTCAGTTCGCGGCACTGCTCGGGCGTGGCGTGGGCGGCGGCGAGTCCCGCGGCGACGGGTTCGACCGCGGAGCGCAGCACGGTGAGCGAGCGCAGCTGGCGGGGGCGGTCGGCGCCGGCCAGGCGCCAGCGGATGACCTGGGGGTCGTACACGTTCCACTGCGCCGTCGGCAGGACGATCACGCCGACGCGGCGGCGGGACTCGACGAGGTGCATGGACTCCAGGACGCGGACGACCTCGCGGACCACGGTGCGCGAGACGTCGAAGCGCTGGGCGAGTTCGTCGGTGCGCAGCACGCTGCCGGGCGGGTACTCACCGGCGGTGATCGCGAGACCCAGGGTGGCGAGGACGTGCGGATGAAGCCCCTGGGCCGGTGTCGTCATGGGGGTCAGCCTACGCGGCGACCAAGATCGGGAACAAAAAGTATGACTTTAATGTCACAGACCCTTGAATACGTCGTACCCAATGGGTTTCATGAGCGCGACGGATCGATGTCGAAGAAGACAGCGAGGCACCACCCATGAGCACCACCTCCCCGACGGTCCCCCGGGTCGTCGTCGTGATGGGCGTCGCCGGCACCGGCAAGACGACCATCGGCCCCCTGGTCGCGGACGCCCTCGGCGTGCCCTACGCCGAGGGCGACGACTTCCACCCGGCGGCGAACGTCGCCAAGATGTCCGCCGGCGTCCCCCTGGACGACGCCGACCGCGGCCCCTGGCTCGACGCGATCGGGCAGTGGGCGCACGGCCGGGAAGGGCTCGGCGGGGTGGTGAGCAGTTCCGCCCTCAAGCGGATCTACCGGGACCGGCTGCGGGCGGCCGCCCCGGGCGTGGTCTTCCTGCATCTGACCGGCGACCGCGCGCTGATCGAGCGGCGGATGACCGAGCGCAAGGGGCACTTCATGCCGACGGCCCTGCTCGACTCGCAGTTCGCCACGCTCCAGCCGCTCGGGGACGACGAGGCGGGCGTCGCCGTCGACGTCTCCGGCTCGCCGCAGGAGATCGCGGCGCGCGCGGTCGACGCGGTGAGCCGACTCGTCGGCTGACGGCGCGGTTCCCGGTACGTCGTCCCCGTCGGCGTCCACCCGCCCTCCAGTGAGCGGACGCCGGTCCCCCGTCGCCCCCGCTTCGTGGGCCCGCTCCCCGGGCCCGCGGCCACGTCGGTCCCTCGGCGTGACCCCCTCGTTCCCCGCCCCTCACCCCCGTCCCCTAAGGAACCACCGTGACCAGTCTCAGCGTCGAGATGCTGGCAGCGGACGCCGTCGAGCCGATCACCTCGGCCGGCAACGCCCAGCTCGGCTTCGCCGTGCTCGCGGGCATCGCCGTCATCGTCCTGCTGATCACCAAGTTCAAGCTGCACGCCTTCCTCGCCCTGACCATCGGCTCGCTGGCGCTCGGCGCCTTCGCCGGTGCGCCGCTCGCGGCGACCATCGACTCGTTCACCGTCGGTCTCGGCAAGACCGTCGCCGGTGTGGGCGTGCTGATCGCGCTCGGCGCGATCCTCGGCAAGCTGCTGGCCGACTCCGGTGGTGCCGACCAGATCGTCGACACGATCCTCGCCAAGGCGAGCGGGCGGGCCATGCCCTGGGCGATGGTGCTCATCGCCTCCGTCATCGGGCTGCCGCTCTTCTTCGAGATCGGCATAGTCCTGCTGATCCCGGTGGTGCTGCTCGTCGCCAAGCGCGGCAACTACTCGCTGATGCGGATCGGCATCCCCGCCCTCGCCGGTCTCTCGGTGATGCACGGACTGATCCCGCCGCACCCCGGCCCGCTGGTCGCCATCGACGCCCTCGGCGCCAACCTCGGTGTCACGCTCGCGCTCGGTGTCCTGGTCTCCATCCCGACCGTGATCATCGCCGGTCCGCTGTTCTCCCGGTACGCGGCCCGCTGGGTCGACATCCCGGCCCCCGAGAACATGATCCCCACGCGTCCCTCCGAGGACCTGGAGAAGCGGCCCGGCTTCGGCGCCACCGTCGCGACCGTGCTGCTGCCCGTCGTCCTGATGCTGGTCAAGGCGCTCGTCGACATCGTCGTGGACAACCCCGACAACGCGCTGCAGAAGGTCACCGACGTCATCGGCTCGCCGCTGATCGCGCTGCTCGCGGCCGTGCTGGTGGGCCTGTTCACGCTGGGCCGCGCGGCCGGGTTCACCAAGCAGCGGCTCTCCACCACCGTCGAGAAGTCCCTCGCCCCGATCGCCGGCGTGCTGCTCATCGTCGGCGCGGGCGGCGGCTTCAAGCAGACCCTGATCGACGTCGGCGTGGGCCAGATGATCCTGGACTTCTCCAAGAACTGGTCGATCCCGGCCCTGCTGCTCGCCTGGCTGATCGCGGTGGCGATCCGCCTCGCGACCGGCTCGGCGACGGTCGCGACCATCTCGGCGGCCGGGCTCGTGGCCCCGCTCGCCGAGGGCATGGGGACGACCGAGACGGCGCTGCTCGTCCTCGCGATCGGGGCCGGCTCGCTCTTCTTCAGCCATGTGAACGACGCCGGTTTCTGGCTGGTGAAGGAGTACTTCGGCATGAACGTCGGCCAGACGATCAAGACCTGGTCGGTGATGGAGACGATCATCTCGGTCGTCGGCATCGTCTTCGTCCTGCTGCTGTCGCTGGTGTTGTAGCCGCCGCGCCTCGCTCCGTCCGGGACCGGGTCGGGACCGCCGCTCAGGCGTTCCGGACCCGGTCCCGTGCGTTCCGGCCCAGTTCCAGCGCCTCGGCGGGCTCGCGGGTGGCCCGCTGGAGGTCGAGGAAGCAGGAGTCGGCTCCGGTCGCCCGGACGCCCGCGAGGACCGTGGCGATCTGATCGGCGGTCATGCCCGGGGTGGCGTTGAAGCGGATGTGGCGGCGCAGCGCGTCGGGGTCCCGGCCGGCCTCCTCGGCGGCGCGCCGGGCCGTCTCCCAGAGGCCCGCGGCGGCCTCCGGCGGCAGGACGGCGCCGACCCAGCCGGCCGCGCGCCGGCCGACCCGGCGCAGCGCGGCCGGGCTGAAGCCGCCGAGGTAGACCGGCGGACCGGCGGGCTGGGCGGGGCGGAGCCCGACGTGCGCGCGGGGGATCGTCCAGTGCGGGCCTTTGTGACCGAACTCCTCCTCGGTCCAGATGCCCGCGAGGATGTCGAGGATCTCGTCGAGGTGGGCGCCGCGCCGTCCGAAGTCGGCGTTGACCGCGGTGTACTCGTCGCGGAGCCAGCCGATCCCCAGGCCGACGTCGAGCCGGCCGCCGCTCAGTCCGTCGAGGGAGGTGAGGCTGCGGGCGAGCAACAGGGGCGGGTACCAGGGGGCGTTGAGGGTCGACATGCCGAGCCTGGCCCGTGTGGTGGCCGTCGCGGCGACCGTCAGCACGGTGAGCGGGTCGAGGAACGTCCGGTACTCGCGGGGGTACGGGTCCTCGGGGGTGTGGCCCGGGTAGAGGTCGCTGGGCGCGACCGGCGCGAGTGAACGGTCCCCCACCCAGAAGGAGTCGAAGCCCGCCTCCTCGGCCTCGCGGGCGAAGCCAGCGATCGCCTCGGGGCGGGCGTGCGTGCCGTACTGGGGCAGTGCGATGCCGATATCCATGCCCTCATGGTGAGTTGGGGAGCCTCGGCGCCACGAAGGGGTCGGCTCGTGAGCCGTGCCACATGGCGGGCAGGCCGGAGGGTTCCGCCCCGGCTACCCCACCGCCCGTGCCGCCGCTCGGCCCGCCGCTCGGCCCGAGAAGATGCAGCCTCCCAGGAAGGTGCCCTCCAGGGAGCGGTAGCCGTGGACGCCTCCGCCGCCGAAGCCGGCCGCCTCGCCGGCCGCGTACACCCCCTGGAGTGCCTCGCCGCCCTCGGTCAGGACCCGCGACGACAGGTCCGTCTCCAGTCCGCCGAGCGACTTGCGGGTGAGGATGTTCAGGCGTACGGCGATCAGCGGTCCGGCCTTGGGGTCCAGGATCCGGTGCGGGGACGCCGTACGGATCAGCTTGTCGCCGAGGTATTTGCGCGCGCCCCGGATCGCCGTGACCTGGAGGTCCTTGGTGAAGGGGTTGGCGATCTCGCGGTCCCGTGCGGTGATCTCGCGGCGCAGCTCCGCCTCGTCGATGAGGGGCTCGTCCGTGAGCGCGTTCATACCGCGGACCAGGGCGGACAGGTCCCGCTCCACGACGAAGTCGACGCCGTTGTCCATGAACGCCTGGACCGGGGCCGGTACGTCCGCGCGGGCGCGGCCGATGACGTCCCGGACCGACTTGCCGGTGAGGTCGGGGTTCTGCTCGGAGCCGGAGAGGGCGAACTCCTTGCCGATGATGCGCCGGTCGAGCACGAACCAGGTGTGGTCGTGGCCGGTGCGCATGATGTGTTCGAGGGTGCCGAGGGTGTCGAAGCCGGGGAAGAGCGGCACGGGCAGCCTGCGGCCGCGCGCGTCCAGCCAGAGCGAGGACGGTCCGGGCAGGATCCGGATGCCGTGCTTGGCCCAGATCGGGTTCCAGTTCTCGATGCCCTCGGTGTAGTGCCACATCCGGTCGCGGTTGATGTGGCGCGCCCCGGCCTCCTCGGCGATGCCGAGCATGAGTCCGTCGACATGGGCGGGGACTCCGGAGAGCAGTTTCGCGGGCGGGGTGCCGAGGCGGTCGGGCCACTGCTTGCGGACGAGGTCGTGGTTGCCGCCGATGCCGCCCGAGGTGACGATCACGGCCTGGGCCCGGAGCGCGAAGGCGCCGGTGGCCTCCCGGCTGCTCGCCGTGCCGCGCTCGGCGTCGGACGGCTCCAGGATCTCGCCGCTGACGGTGTCCACGGCGCCCGCCGTCGTCCCGAGGGCGGTCACCCGGTGCCGGAAGCGGAGCTGGACGAGGCCGCGGGCCACGCCCTCGCGGACGCGCTGGGCGAAGGGGGCGACGAGGCCCGGTCCCGTGCCCCAGGTGATGTGGAAGCGGGGCACCGAGTTGCCGTGGCCGGTCGCGTCGTACCCGCCGCGCTCGGCCCAGCCCACCACGGGGAAGAACCGCACCCCGCGCGCGTGCAGCCAGGACCGCTTCTCGCCGGCAGCGAAGTCGACGTACGCCTCGGCCCACTTGCGCGGCCAGTGGTCCTCGGGGCGGTCGAAGCCCGCCGTGCCGAGCCAGTCCTGGAGGGCCAGCTCGTGGCTGTCCTTGATCCGCATCCTGCGCTGCTCGGGCGAGTCGACGAGGAAGAGGCCGCCGAAGGACCAGTGGGCCTGGCCTCCCAGCGACTGTTCGGGCTCCTGGTCGAGCAGGATGACGCTCCGTCCGGCGTCCACGAGCTCGGCGGTGGCCACCAGACCGGCGAGGCCGGCTCCGATCACGATCACATCAGCGTCGTACGACATGGACCGAATCTTGGATACACGAATGTATCGAGTCAACCGTCCGGACCGGGCCGGCTCCGTGCACACCCCTCCCGTTTTCTAATGTCGAGCATTAATATGGTCGGCATGGCGAGGACGTCAGGGCCCGAGACCCGGGACAAACTGATCCGCGCGGCGGAGGAACTCTTCGCGGCGCAGGGCGTCGACGGCGCCCAGCTGCGGGACATCGTGGCCCTCGCGGGCCAGAGCAACCCGTCGGCCGTGCAGTACCACTTCGGCTCGCGCGCGGGCCTGCTCGACGCGGTGATGGCCGGCCGCCAGAGACGTACGGAACAGGTCCTCGAACCGCTCCTCGCCGAGGCGCCCGACGAGCCGCACGCGCTCATCGGGGCCCTGGTCGGCGCCGAGGCGAGCGAGCTGCGCACCGAGCGCGGCCGCCGCTGTCTGCGGATCTCCGCCCAGCTCAGCCACGAGAGCGGGGTGCGCACCCGCACGCCGCATCCCACGCTCGACGGCACCGTGTACTGGCGGCTGATCGAACGGCTGGAGGCCTGCCTGACCGGGCGGACCGGGTTGCCCGAGCCGCTGCGGCTCGAACGGCTCGACCTGGCGCTCACCGTCGTCGGCGCGGCCCTGGCCGACCGGGCCCGGCAGTACCTCGACGGCACCGCCCCCCTGACGGACGAGGAGCTCTTCCTCGCCGACCTCGTCCAGACCACGACGGCCCTGCTGCAAGCTCCGCCGCCGCCCTCGATCCGAAAGGACCCCGCATGACCGAGAACATCCGCCTCCACGACCTCACCGGCAGGACCGTCCTGATCACCGGAGGCGCCCGCGGCCTGGGGGCCGAGGCCGCACGGCAGGCCGTCGCCGCCGGCGCGAACGTCGTGCTCACCGACGTGCTCGACGACGAGGGCAAGGCGACCGCGGCCGAGCTGGGCGAGCGGGCGCGCTTCCTGCACCACGACGTCACCTCCGAGGAGGGTTGGGCTGCGGCGGTCGCGTACGCGGTCGCCGAGTTCGGCGGGCTGCACGGTCTGGTGAACAACGCCGGGATATCCTCCGGGGCCTTCCTGGAGACCGAGTCCGTGGAGAACTTCCGCCGGGTGCTCGACATCAACCTGACCGGCGTCTTCATCGGCATGAAGGCCGCGATCCCGGCCATGAAGGAGGCCGGTGGCGGCTCGATCGTCAACATCTCCTCGGCCGCGGGACTGATGGGTCTTGCCCTGACCGCCGGTTACGGCGCCTCGAAGTGGGGCGTACGCGGCCTCACGAAGATCGGCGCGGTGGAGCTCGGCACGGAGCGGATCCGGGTGAACTCCGTCCACCCGGGCATGACGTACAGCCCGATGACCGCGGGTCTCGGCATCCAGAAGGGCGAGGGCGGCTACCCCAACACCCCGATGGGCCGGGTCGGCGAGGCGCACGAGATCGCCGGCGCGGTGGTCTTCCTGCTCTCGGACGCGGCCTCCTACGTGACCGGCGCGGAGCTGGCCGTGGACGGCGGCTGGACGACCGGGCCGACGGTGAAGTACGTCATGGGGCAGTGATCGGGTCAGGTGTGGGCGATCCTGCCGCGGTCGGTGATCTGATGGGGGCATGAACCCCGCCGAAGAGATCCTGGACGTCGTCGACGAGCACGACGAGGTCGTCGGGCAGGCCCCGCGCGCCGAGGTGTACGCGCGGGGCCTCATCCACCGCTGCACGTTCATCCAGGTACGGGACGCGCAGGACCGTGTCTTCGTGCACCGGCGCACGCCCGGGAAACTGGTCTACCCGTCGATGTACGACATGTTCGTCGGCGGGGTCGTGGGCGCCGGAGAGTCGTACGACGACGCGGCGCTGCGCGAGGCCGAGGAGGAGCTGGGCGTCTCCGGGCTTCCGCGCCCCGAGCCGCTGTTCCGATTCCTGTACGACTCCGGGGGCGTGGCCGGGAAGTGGTGGTCGGCGGTCTACCGGGTGCGGTGCGAACTGCCCGTGGACCCTCAGGTGGAGGAGGTCGCCTGGCACGCCTTCCTGCCGGAGGCCGAGGTGGTCGCGCGGCTCGGGGAGTGGGCGTGGGTTCCGGACGGTCTGGCCGCGTACGGACGGCTGCGCGCGCACCGCGGTTAAGGTGCCCGGGTGAGTGACTTCGTGCAGAGTCTGCGGCTGTGGTTCGCGCCGCGGCGGATCCGTGACGAGGGCGAGACGCCGGACTACCGGTTCTCGCTGGCCAACGAGCGCACCTTCCTCGCCTGGATCCGGACCGCGCTGGCACTCGTCGGCGGCGGCTTCGCCGTCGACCAGTTCCTGCCGGACCTGCGCTGGGGCGTACGCGTCGGTCTCGCGCTCTCGCTGCTCGCCGCGGGCGTGCTGTGCGCGCTGCGCGCGGTGAACCACTGGGTCCGGTGCGAGCGGGCGATGCGGCGCGGGGAGGACCTGCCGGTGTCGCGGTTCCCGACGCTGCTCAGCCTCGCGGTGGCGCTGGTGGCCGTGGTGATGGTGGTGGTCATCCTCTTCGGCTGGACCGGCCGGTGACCGAGGGGGCGGCGGCGCCCGTCCGCGATCCGGGGCTGCAGCCGGAACGGACCCGGCTCGCCTGGCGCCGTACGACGCTGACCTGCACGATCGTGGCGGTGCTCGCCGCGAAGTCGGCGATCAGGGACGAGATCACGGCGCCGGGGGTGGCGGGCGCCGCGCTGACGGCGCTGGTGTGGGTCGCCTTCCTCGCGGTCGCCCACCGCCGGATCCACGCCCTGGACACGGCCCGTCCGGTCCCGCTCTCGCTCCGGGGCGCGCTGCTAGCGACGGCGTGCACGGTGGCTCTCGCGGCGTTCGCGGTGGCGGTGATCCTGTAGGTCGGCGGATCGTGGCCTTCCCGGTCCGCCCTGGGCTTTCCCAGGGCCCGCCCCGGTCGAAGCGATCCCTAGTCCGGCCAGGTCACCGTGACGACGACCTTGCCCTGGAGGCCGCCCTCGCGGTTGGCGCGCTGGGCGTCGGCCGCCTGCTCCAGGGGGAAGGTGCGGGCGACGCGTACGGAGAGCACGCCCTCGTCCACCAGACGGGCGAGCGCGGCGAGGTCCTCGGCGTTCGGGCGGACCCAGAAGTAGCGGCCGCCCAGGGCGATCACCTCGCCGTCCGCGATGGAGGCGAGGCGGCCCTCGGGGGCCAGGACGTCGGCGGTCTGCTTCAGGAAGGGGCCGCCGATGGTGTCGAAGGCCGCGTCCACGCCCTCGGGCGCGAGGGCGCGGATCTGCTCCACGAAGGTGTGCTCGTCGTAGACGACGGGCTCGGCACCCAGCTCCTCGACCCGCTCCCTGCCCTCCTCGCGCACCGCGCCGATGACCCGGCAGCCGAGATGGCGGGCCAGCTGGACGGCCATGGCGCCGACCCCGCCGGCCGCCGCGTGGACCAGGACCGTGTCGCCCTCACGGACCGCGAGGGCCTGGTGGAGCACCTGGTAGGCGGTGAGCCCGGCGAGCGGGAGGGCGGCGGACTCCTCGAAGCCCACGGTGCGCGGCTTGCGGGCGAGGGTACGGACGGGGGCGGCGACGTACTCGGCGAAGGTGCCCCGGGAGAGGAAGTCCTCGCGGACGTACCCCATGACCTCGTCGCCGACGGTGAACTCGGTGACGGACACCCCGGGCTGGACGACGACCCCGGAGACGTCCCAGCCGGGGATGACGGGGAAGACGGCGTCGATCATCCCGTCCAGGTGGCCCGCCTGGGCCTTCCAGTCGACCGGGTTCACGGCGGCCGCCCGCACCTTCACGAGGACGTCGTCCGGGCCGACCTTCGGGTCGGGCCGTTCGCCGTACTCGAGCACCTCGGGGCCGCCGTACCGGCTGTAGCTGATCGCCTTCATACCCCGAACGATCACGGTGGCCCCCGGCCCCCGCAAGCCGGATTCGCCCGGCGGGGCGCGGGCGTGACAGAGCGGAGTGGAATCAGGACGACTCGGGCATTCAGGGCTAACCTGAAGCACGTCACATCACACCCCCCACAGAGGCAATGACATGACTCTTCTCCATCAGGAGCACCCCACCCACGAGCACGACCACGGCCCCGCCTGCGGGCATCCGGCCGTCGAGCACGAGGGGCACGTGGACTACGCCCACGACGGGCACCTCCACCGGGAGCACGAGGGCCACTGGGACGAGTGCGAGCGGACGCAGCACCAGGCGCACGACGGGCACACGCACCAGCACGGGCCCGCCTGCGGACACGAGGCGGTGACCCACGGCGACCACGTCGACTACATGCACGACGGACACCGCCACGCGGCCCACGACGGGCACTGGGACGACCACTGAACTTTCCCCCGGCCGGGCCCGACTGGCAGGCTTTCCCCCTGTCAGTCGAGCCCGTTCTCGTCGTCCGGGGGTCTTCTTGTCCGCCCACACCACCACTCCGTCCACCTCCCCGTCCCCTTCCGAGCCGTATGTCGTGGCGCTCGCGCCGGACGTGCACGCCTTCGTCCAGCCCGACGGCGGCTGGTGCCTGAACAACGCCGGTTTCCTGGGCGACGCCCGGGCGTCCCTGCTCGTGGACACGGCCGCCACCGAGCGCCGGGCCCGGCTGCTGCGCGCGGCGGTGCTCTCGCAGGGGCTGCCGCTCCCCCGGACGATCGTCTCGACGCACCATCACGGCGACCACACCTACGGCAACGGGGTGTTCGCGCCCGAGGCCCTGGTCGTCGGCCACGACAACTGCCGGGCCGAGCAGATCGCCGCCGGGCACCAGCTCCATCTGATCTGGCCGCAGACCGACTTCGGCGCGGTGGAGGTGACCCCGCCCTCGCTCACGTACAGCGAGCGGCTGACCCTCCACGTGGGCGGGCTCGAGGTGCGGGTGCTTCACCCGGGGCCCGCGCACACCACCGGCGACTCGATCGTCCATGTCCCCGAGCGCGGGGTGGTGTTCACCGGGGACCTCGTCTTCCAGGGCGGGACGCCGTTCCTGCCGATGGGTTCGCTGACGGGTTCGCTGCGCGCCCTCGACCTGCTGCGCTCGCTGGACGCTCCGACGGTGGTGCCGGGCCACGGCCCGGTGACGGACCCGTCGGCGTACGACGCGACGGAACGGTATCTGCGGTGGGTCGGCGAGCTGGCCCGCGAGGGGTACGCGAAGGGGGAGACCCCGCTGGAGACGGCGCGCGCGGCGGACCTCGGGGAGTTCGCCGCCTGGCGCGAGAGCGAGCGCCTGGTGGCCAACCTGCACCGCGCGTACGCGGAGTCGAGCGGCCTCCCGGAGGGTTCGCCGCTGGATCCGGCGACCGTCTTCGCGGACATGGCGGCGATGAACGGCGGCGTGCCGGTGGCCTGCCACGCGTAGCCCGACGCCCGGGCACGCACCTCGAGGGCCTTTCGGGCCGCATGAGCCGTCCCCAGGGGCGGGACACTCTGCCCCGCCGTACCTGGCGGGGCGTCATCTCGCGCGGGTATACCGGGAAGCAGACGACCTGCGCCCGAAGGGACCTTCATGTACGACCGAGCGAGCAGCCGAGCAGCGAAGCGGCGGGACGCCTCGGCGGACCGCACCTCCCCGGCGGCGGGGGCGCCCGCCGAGGCCCTGCTCGCTCTCCAGCGCTCCGCGGGGAACGCCGCGGTGGTGCAGATGCTGCGCCGGTCCGGTGCCGCCCGGGACGAGCACCGGCACGGCGCCGGCTGCGGCCACGAGGAGGAGGCTCCCGCGGTCCAGCGCTCGGCCGTGCACGACGTCCTGCGCGGCGGCGGCCGGCCGCTCGACGAGGGGAGCCGCTCCGACATGGAGGCGCGCTTCGGCGCCGACTTCTCCGACGTGCGCGTCCACACCGACACCGCCGCCCAGGCCTCCGCCGCCGCGCTCGGCGCCGCCGCCTACACCTCCGGCAGCCACATCGTCGCCGGGGCGTCCGGTCTCGACCGGCACACGCTGGCCCACGAGCTGACCCATGTCCTCCAGCAGCGCAAGGGGCCGGTGGCGGGCACCGACCGGGGCGACGGGCTGAGCGTCAGCGACCCCTCGGACCGCTTCGAGCGCGAGGCGGAGGCCACCGCCCACCGGGTGATGAGCGGCGGCCCGGCGACCGCCCAACGGACGATGAGCGGCCCGGCGACCGCCGCCGGCGAGGCGTCCGCGCAGGCCGCGGAGGTCTCCGCGGGGACCGGCGACATTCAGCGCATGCCCCAGTACCCGGGCAAGATCGACGACGAGGTGCGGAGGCTGGTCGACCAGGCGGCGTGGTGCGTCGACGACTACCTCAACTCGTACGACGACTGGAAGGCGAACCGCCACAAGCCGAAGTGGCTCATGCTCAACGGGGACCTCAACGACAACGTCCAGTACGTGGACGAACTGATCGGCGCGCCCCAGGGGCGCAGCGAGGCCGAGGTGCTGGCGGCCATCGAGACGGAGATCCGCGCCCGCCAGACGACCACCGGCGCCGAGACGATGGCGAGTTCCCAGGCGGCCGCCCTCGCCGCGAAGCGCAAGCTCGTCCTCGGCCGGACGGGCGACACCGGCCCCTGGGCCACGTACCAGCAGGGCAAGCCCCAGACACCGGGGCGCCTGCCCGAGGACGCGCGGATGGGCCGGCGACTGAACACGGCCAAGTGGTCCGTTCCCGTCAACTACGCCTTCATGGACGGCGGCATCGAGGAACGCGCCGTGTTCAAGATCATCACCAGCCTCGGGGCGCAGATCGAGTCCATGCTGATCGCCGGCCAGCTCCACGCGGGCAACTTCTGGCAGGAGGTCGAGAGCCTGGGCGACGGCGCGCTCTGGGACAGCAGCAAGTCGGCCGACGAGGGCGGCCCACAGGCGATGCTCGGACACGAGATCCTCCAACTCCTCGAGTCCGGTTACCAGTTCTTCGGCCGGGAGAGCACCTGGGCCCAGGGGGCCCGCCTTGTCGCGATCCACCCGGACCGGCCCGCGCCCGCGCCCGGGGACAAGACCCAGCCGATCACTCTCCCCTGATCCCCTGGGGCCGCAGCCTGCGCATCGCGGCGGCGTCGTCGCGGTCGCGGTGGGTGCCGTCGTCCTCCAGCCACCGGCGGTGCAGGGCGGCGAGCGCGTCCCGGTCCAGTGCGACGCCGAGGCCGGGCGCGTCGGAGACCGCGAGGCGCCCGTCCCGGAACGCGGGGCGGGCGGTGACGACGTCCTCGGTCTGCCAGGGGTAGTGGGTGTCGCAGGCGTGGTCGAGGTGGGGCAGGGTCGCGGCGACCTGGGTCATGGCGGCGAGGCTGATGCCGAGGTGGGTGTTGGAGTGCATGGAGAGCCCGACGCCGTACGCACGGCAGAGCGCGGCGAGTTCGCGGGTGCGGTGGAGACCGCCCCAGTAGTGGTGGTCGCACAGGACGATCCGCACCGCGCCCGCGGCGAAGGCCTCGGGGACCTCCTCGAAGGTCGTCACGCACATGTTGGTCGCGAGCGGCACGTCCGTGCGGGAGGCGACCTCCGCCATGGCGGGCGTACCGCTCGCCGGGTCCTCCAGGTACTCCAGGACGTCCTCGAGCTCCCGCGCCACCCGCAGCGAGGTCTCCACGGACCAGGCGCCGTTGGGGTCGAGCCGGAGCGGGCGGCCGGGGAACTCCTCGGCGAGGGCCCGGATCGCGGCGATCTCCTCCTCGGGCGGGAAGACCCCGCCCTTGAGCTTGAAGGAGCGGAAGCCGTAGGCACGGTCGAAGCGGCGGGCCTGGGCCACGATGCCGGCCGGGTCGAGGGCCTCGCCCCACTCGTCGGCTCCCGCGTACTTGTAGAAGAGGTACGCGCTGTACTCGACGGAGTCACGGACCTTGCCGCCGAGCAGCGCGTGCACGGGCAGGCCGAGGGTCTTGCCGAGCGCGTCCAGGCAGGCGACCTCGAAGGCCGAGACGACGGAGAGACGGAGCTTGTCGGCGGTCTGGACCCCGCGCAGGCCGCCCGCGTCGACCCGCTCGTCCACGGCCCGCGAGTCGCCGCACACCCGCTCGGCCAGCGCGAAGAGGCCGTTCACGTCCGTGACCGACCGCCCCGGGAGCGCCTCGGCCAGCGGCCGGGCGAGCCGCAGATACTTCCCGTCGCCGTAGGTCTCCCCAAGGCCGACCACTCCGCCCTGCGTCACCACCTCGACGATCAGGCGGGGGGTGAAGGGCTGATGGGCGCCCTGGGTGTTGAGCAGCGGCGGGTCGGCGATCAGGATCGGGGTCAGCCGGACGTCCTCGACAAGCAGCTCAGGATTCATATGTGAACCATATTCACGGAGTGGACCAGGGACCAGACCGTGGACCCCCTTTTCCCCTGCCCGGTCGGCACGAGTCTCCACCCCACCCTGGACGACATACCGACTGGTCGGTCATCATGAACGCCGACCCGTCCCCCGTCCCCGGAGGTAACGCACGATGAGTTCAGCCCCGCCCCCAGGTCTCGACCCCGAGCGGTTGCGCGGATTCCTCGACCGGGAACGGCCCGGACTCGTGCGCGGCCCCCTCGACGCCCGGCTGATCGAGGGCGGCCGGTCGAACCTGACGTACGTCGTCTCCGACGGCACCGACCGCTGGGTGGTCCGTCGGCCCCCGCTCGGCCATGTCCTCGCCACCGCGCACGACATGAAGCGCGAGCACCGGGTGATCAGCGCCCTGCACACGACGGCCGTCCCCGTGCCGGAGCCCCTGCTCCTGTGCGAGGACGAGTCGGTCCTCGGAGCGCCGTTCTACGTCATGGAGTTCGTCGACGGCACCCCGTACCGCTCCGCCGAACAGCTCGCCCCGCTCGGCCCCGAACGCACCCGCGAGGCCGTCCTCGGCCTGGTCGACACCCTCGTCGAGCTGCACGCCGTCGACCCGGCCGAGGTGGGGCTCGCCGACTTCGGGCGGCCCGAGGGCTTCCTGGACCGCCAGCTGCGCCGCTGGGGCAAGCAGCTCGACGCCTCCCGCAACCGGGAACTCGCCGGCATCGACGAGCTGCACGCCGCGCTCGGCCGCGCCCTGCCGGCCTCCGCCGCCCCGGCCGTCGTCCACGGCGACTACCGCCTCGACAACGTCCTGATCGGCGCCGACGACCGGATCAAGGCCGTCCTCGACTGGGAGATGTCCACCCTCGGCGACCCGCTGACGGACCTCGGGCTGCTGGCGATGTACAGCGCGAAGCTCGACCTCCCGCACTCCCCCGTCTCCACGACCGCCGGGGCCGCCGGGCACCCGGACCCGGCCGAGCTGATCGAGCGGTACGCCGCCCGCTCGGGCCGTGACACCTCCGCCATCTCCTGGTACACGGCCTTCGCCTGGTTCAAGCTCGCCGTGATCCTGGAGGGCATCCACTACCGCTACACCCTCGGCCAGACCGTCGGCGCGGGCTTCGACCGCATCGGCGACCTCGTCCCCGTCTTCATCGAGCACGGCCTCACCACCCTCCAGGAAGGCTGATCCGCCATGGACTTCGCATTCGACGCGCGCACCGAGGAGCTGCGGGAGAAGCTGCTCGCTTTCATGGACGAGCACGTGTATCCGGCGGAGGCGACCGCCCACGAGCAGCGGGCACTGCTCGCCTCGCCCTGGGACACCCCGGCCGTCGTGGAGGAGCTGAAGGCCGAGGCCCGCCGCCAGGGCCTGTGGAACCTCTTCCTCCCCGACTCCGAGCACGGCGCGGGCCTGACCAACCTCCAGTACGCGCCGCTCGCGGAGATCACCGGCCGCAGCCCGCAGTTGGCCCCGACGGCCCTCAACTGCGCGGCGCCCGACACCGGGAACATGGAGGTGCTCGCCCAGTTCGGCGACGAGGCGCAGAAGAAGCAGTGGCTGGAGCCGCTGCTCGCCGGGGAGATCCGCTCGGCGTTCGCGATGACGGAGCCCGAGGTGGCCTCCTCGGACGCGACCAACATCGAGACGCGGATCCTGCGCGAGGGCGACGAGTACGTCGTCAACGGGCGCAAGTGGTACATCTCCGGGGCGATGAACCCCGACTGCAAGATCTTCATCGTCATGGGCAAGACCGACCCCGACGGCACGGACCTCCGCCGCCAGCAGTCGATGATCCTCGTGCCCCGCGACACCCCGGGCGTCGAGGTGCGACGGGCGATGCAGGTGTACGGGTACGAGGACCACTCCCACGGCGGGCACGCGGAGGTCGTCTTCCACGACGTCCGCGTCCCGGCGGCCAACCTCATCGGCGAGGAGGGCGGCGGCTTCGCCATCGCCCAGGCCCGGCTCGGCCCTGGCCGGATCCACCACTGCATGCGGCTGATCGGCATGGCCGAGCGGGCGATCGAGCTGATGTGCCGGCGGGCCGTGTCCCGTACCGCCTTCGGCAAGCCGATCGCCCAGCAGGGTGTGGTGCAGAACTGGATCGCGGACGCGCGGGTGACGGTCGAGCAGCTGCGGCTGCTCGTCCTCAAGACGGCCTGGCTGATGGACACCGTGGGCAACCGGGGCGCGCACACGGAGATCCAGGCGATCAAGATCGCGACCCCGCGCGCGGTGGTCGACATCCTCGACAGGGCCGTCCAGGTGCACGGCGCCGGCGGGGTGTCGCAGGACTTCCCGCTGGCCGAGCTGTGGGCCGGGGCGCGGACGCTGATGATCGCGGACGGCCCCGACGAGGTGCACCAGCGGTCGCTGGCCCGGCGGGAGCTGAAGAAGTACCTGTAGGTCGCGTTACGGCCGCAGGGCGCGCAGCAGCAGGTCGGCGAGGTGGTCGGCGACCTGCTGCGGCGTCATCGGGCCGTCCGGGCGGTACCAGGTGGACAGGTGGTGGACCGAGCCGAAGTGGTAGTCCACCACCAGGTCCGCCGGGGTCGTGGAGGAGAACACCCCGGACCGCTGGCCCTCCTCGATGAGGGCGCGGAAACGCTCGTGGTAGCGGCGCCGCTCGGACCGGACCTGCTTGTTCTTCTCCGGGCTGAGGTGGTGCATCGAGCGGAAGAAGATCGAGGCGTCGTCGAGGTTCTCGATGGTGGTCACCACGACGTCGGCGGCGGCGTCCCGCAGCCGCTGCTCGACCGGCGCGTCGGCCTGCGCGAAAGCGTCGAGCCGCTCCTGCTGCAGCCGCAGCACCCGGGCGTAGACCTCCTGGAGGAGATCCTCCTTGGAGCCGAAGTAGTGGTAGAGCGCGCCCTTGGTGACGCCCGCCGCCTCCACGATCTCCTGGACGGAGGTGCGGTCGTACCCCTGCTCCGCGAAGAGCCGGGTGGCGGCGGCCAGCAGCCTCTGGGGGACGGGGGTACCGCTCCCGTCCGTCGTCCTGGCCATGCGCCGCCGCCTTTCTCGCGTGGTCCCCGTGGGGGTGGGGTGTCTGCCGTGGGTGTGGTGTCCACGTGTCGTGTCTACCGGTGGGAACGCAGTTCCCTCCGGAGGATCTTCCCACTTGTCGTCTTGGGCAGCTCCGCCAGGATCTCGACCTCGCGCGGGTACTTGTACGCTGCGAGCCGCTGCTCGCAGTGGGCGGAGAGCTCCGCGGGCTCGACGGAGGTGCCCGGGCGCAGGCTCACGTACGCCTTGACCGTCTCGCCCCGGTAGGCGTCCGGGATGCCGACGACGGCGGCCTCGCGCACGGCCGGGTGGGTGTAGAGGACGTCCTCCACCTCCCGGGGCCAGACCTTGAATCCGGAGGCGTTGATCATGTCCTTCTTGCGGTCGACGACGTAGAGCCAGCCGTCCGTGTCCATGAAGCCGATGTCTCCGGTCCGCAGTTCCCCTTCGGGGAACGTGGCGGCGGTGGCCTCGGGGAGCCGCCAGTAGCCGGGCACGACCTGCGGGCCGCTCACGGCGATCTCGCCGTGCTCACCGAACGGCACCTCGGCGCCGTTCTCGTCGAGGATCCGGACGAGGGTCTCGGGTCCGGGGACGCCGACGGAGAGGGTGCCGGAGGCGGGGTCGACCGGGGCCTCCTTCTCGGGCGGGACGGCGGCGCAGGGCGCGGTGCACTCGGTGAGCCCGTAGCCGTTGTGGAGGTACGGACCGAAGCCGGCACGGAACTTCTCCACCAGGGCCGGCGGGACGGGGGCGCCGCCCGAGGAGACGACGAGGAAGGAGGAGAAGTGGTCGCGGGTGGCGGCCGGGTGCGCGGCGAGGGCCATGAAGGCGGTGGACGGACCCACGGTGTAGGCGGGGCGGTGCTCGAGGAAGGCGTCGAGGACGACCCCGGCGTCGAAGCGGTAGGCGAGGACGAGGGTGCCCGCGTTGCCGAAGCAGGCGGCCAGCTCGCAGACGAGCCCGGTGATGTGGAAGAGCGGGGCGAGCGCGAAGTAGCCCGCGCCCTCGGGGACGGGGTGGCCGGTGCGCTGGCGTTCGGCGTTGTAGGCGATGCCCCGGTGGAGGTTGAGGGCGCCCTTGGGGGTGCCGCTGGTGCCCGAGGTGTAGCTGATCAGGGCCACGTCCTCGCCGGCGGGTTCGCGGCCCCCGGGGGCGGGGTGTCCGGCACGGGCGACGGCGAGGAGGTCGTCGGCGTCCGTGTCCACCCTCTCGAAGGCGAGGACGCGCGGGTCGTCGCGGGTCTGGAGGTCGCGTTCGCTGGCCGTGAGGGCGATCCGTACGGAGGTGTCGGCGGCGGTCTCCCGCAGGAAGCTCTCCCAGGCGCGGTCGGAGCAGACGAGCGCGGTGGCCCCGGAGTCCCGCAGGGCGTGCCCGACCTCGCCCGCCTTGTACATGGGGTTGAGCGGGACGACGGTCGCGCCGGCCTTCCAGGCGCCGAGCAGGGCGAGGACGAAGTGCGGGCTGTTCTGGAGCATGATGGCCACCCGGTCGCCCCTGGCGAGACCGCGGGCGGCGAGGTGTCCGGCGACCGAGTCGGAGAGCGCGTCGGTCTCGCGGTAGCTCAGCCGGCCGTCGAAGTAGGCGAGGGCCGGGTGTTCGGGGGCGCGCGCGGCTGCGGCGCGGAAGGCGTGCAGCGGGGTGGCGGGCGGCGCTATCGGGGCGCGCTGGGCCTCGGTGAGCTGCCCGAGCCAGGGCTTGGCGGCGTAGCGGGACCCGGCGGAGGGACCGGACTCGGCCGGGGAGCCGGGGGCGGCCGGGGTGCCGGGGGCGGTCGGGGGACCGGGCTCGGCCGGGGAGCCGGGGGCGGTCGGGGGACCGGGCTCGGCCGGGGAGCCGGGGGCGGTGGCGGTCATGCGCCGGCCCCTTCCCACTTGCGCTGGATGTGGTTCATGTTCTCGAGCCAGCGCTCGGGGTCGGTGGCGCGCGCCTGGTAGAAGGCGGCGACCTCGGGGTGCGGGAGGACCAGGAAACGGTCGGCCTCGATGGCGTCCATGAGCGAGTCGGCGACGTCCTCGGGCTCGATCGCGGTCGGGGCGAGGACGAGTTCGCCGGCGGATCCGGCGGCGGTCAGCATGTCCGTACGGACGCCCTGCGGGCAGATCGCGTGGACCTTGAGGCCGCGGTGGCGGTAGGTGAGGGAGAGCCATTCGGCGAAGGCGTACGCACCGTGCTTGGAGACGCTGTACGGGGCCGCGCCGACCATCGTGAGCAGCCCCGCGGCGGAGACGGTGGAGACGAAGCGGCCGCTGCCGCGCTCCAGCCAGTCGGGCAGCAGGGCGCGGACCGCGCGGACGTGGGCCATCACGTTGACGTCCCAGGCGGCGGCCCAGACGGCCTCGTCGGCGAAGGCGTCGCCGCCCGAGGCGAGTCCGGCGTTGGCGCACCACACGTCGACGGTGCCGCCGAGCGCCGCGCGGGCCTCCTCGACGATCTCCGAGGCGTCGCCCGGGACGGCGGTGGCGCCGATCTCCTCGGCGACGGCCTTGGCACGGTCGGGGTCCAGGTCGTTGACGACGACCCGGGCCCCCTCGCCGGCGAACCGGCGGGCCAGCGCGGCTCCGATCCCGCCGCCCGCGCCCGTGACGACCACTCCGGAACCCTGTACCACCGTACTCATCGAGACCCGCCTCTCCGTTGCGACAGTACGAGCAGACTAACCAGTCGGTATGTAACGGCGGAAGTCCCCTGCGCACGCCTCGTTCCCTGGGGCCGTCAGGAGCGCTACGGTGCGTGGCCATGTCAGGGAAGGCGATCAAGGAGGTCTGCGCATGAGCCGGTCGAGTCTGTCGAGACGCGGTGTGCTGGCCGCCGGCGGCGCCCTCGGGATCGCCGCGGTGGCCGCCCCGGCGGCCGAGGCCCACGAGGGGGGCGGCGGCCGGCGGGTCCGTACCGGGTTCGAGCGGCTGGCGGCCGACGGGTACCGGGCGCTCGCCGGTGAACGCGTCGGGGTCGTCACCAACCCGACCGGGATCACGGCCGACGTCCGGCACATCGTGGACGTCATGCACGCCGACGACCGGGTGGACCTGGTGGCGGTCTTCGGCCCCGAGCACGGTTTCCGGGGCACGGCGCAGGCCGGCGGCTCCGAGGGCCGCCACGACGACCCGGCGACGGGACTGCCCGTATACGACACGTATCTGAAGAGCGGGCAGCCGCTCGCGGACGTCTTCACCGCCTCGGGCGTGGACACCGTCGTCTTCGACATCCAGGACGTCGGCGCCCGTTTCTACACGTACATCTGGACGCTGTACGACTGCATGGTGGCCGCCGAGCTGGCGGGGAAACGGTTCGTCGTCCTGGACCGGCCGAACCCCGTGACGGGACGGGCCGCGCTCGGCCCGGTCCTCGACCGCGCGTTCGCGACGTTCGTGGGGCGCGAGCCGATCGCGCAGGCGCACGGGATGACGGTCGCGGAGCTGGCGCTGCTGTTCAACGCCGAGTTCCTGACCCGGCCGGTGGAGCTGGAGACCGTACGGATGTCGGGGTGGCGGCGCTCGGACTTCTTCGACGCGACCGGTCTTCCGTGGGTGCCGCCGAGCCCGAACATGCCGACGGCCGACACCGCGCTCGTCTACTCCGGCACCTGTCTCTTCGAGGGGACCAACCTCTCCGAGGGCCGGGGCACCACCCGCCCCTTCGAACTCCTCGGCGCGGAGGGCATCGACCGGCGGTGGGCGGAGGCCGCGAACGCGCTCGGGCTGCCCGGGGTGCGGTTCCGGGAGGCGTACTTCGCCCCGACCTTCTCCAAGTTCCAGGGGAAGACGGTCGGCGGGGTGCAGGTGCTGGTGCACGACCGGGCGGCCTTCGACCCGGTACGGACCGGCATCGGGCTCCTCGTCAGCGCCACGCGCGCGTGGAGCGGCTTCGCCTGGCGCCCGGACAACTGGATCGACAAGCTGACCGGCTCGACACGGGTGCGGACCCTGATCGACGCGGGCGCGGACGTGGACGAGGTGGTGGGCGCGTGGGACGCGGACCTGACCGCCTTCCGGGCGGTGCGGAGGGAGTACCTGCTGTACCGGTGACGGGGGCCGGTGACAAGGGCCGGTGACGGGGGATATCCCCCGGTCGGACCGGGGTGCGGGCAGGTTGGCGGCGGCCGGCACGCCGCCGCCAGGCTTGCCCCATGAAAACGATCACTCGACAGCGCTTACCGCTGGTGGGCGCGGCCCTCGCGCTCTGCGTGGCCGCGCTCGCCCCTGCCGCTGCCGCTTCGGAGTCCGCGTCGGCGTCGGCGACGGCGTCCGACCCCGCCCGTGAACTCGCCCACAGCGCCCGGGCCCTGACCGACCTGCGCCCGCTGGAGCGGATGATCGGCTCGGCCAAGGTCGTCGGGATCGGCGAGGCGACGCACAGCTCGGCCGAGTTCTTCGAGAGCAAGCACCGGATCTTCGAGCACCTGGTGGAGCGGAAGGGCTTCACCACCTTCGCCCTGGAGGCCAACTGGTCGGCGGGGCTGCGGATCGACGACTACGTACGGTTCGGGAAGGGCGATCCGAAGCGGATCATGGCCGAGGAGTTCCAGAACGCCTACCGCTTCTGGAACACCGAGGAGTACCTCGATCTGATCGTCTGGATGCGGCAGCACAATCTGCGCCACCCCGACCACCCGGTGAGGTTCATGGGCAACGACCTCGGCTACGCGGGGCCGGAGCTCTTCGACAAGGTCACGGGTTATGTCGCCCGTACGTACCCCCGGCTGCTGCCGCGCTTCCAGGAGCTGTACCGGGCCTCGCGGCCGGTCGGTTCCGTCGACTCCTGGATGAACGCCTACATGGCCCGGCCGCTGGAGGAGCGACGGCGTCTCTCGGCCGACGTGAACCGGGCTCTGGCTCTCCTTGAGCGTCAGAAGCCGGGCCGGGACCGCGAGGAGCACGCCTGGACGGTCCAGCACGCGCGGGCGATCGCCCAGGTCGGCACCGAGATGGCGCACGACGTGGCGAGTCCGTCGGGGGTCGCGGAGGCGATGCTGTACCGCGACCGGATCATGGCCGAGAACACCGTGTGGTGGCAGCGGCGGACCGGCGACCGGATGCTGCTCTCCGCGCACAACGGGCACGTCGGCTACGAGACGACGAAGCCGGACCAGTACCCGCGGCTCCAGGGGGCCTTCCTGCGCGACGCGCTGGGCCGGGACTACGTGAGCGTGGGCGCCTCCTTCGGGAAGGGCTCGTTCAACGCCCACGACACCGAGGCCCCGGGCGAGCCGATCAGGAGCTTCACGGTCGGGCTGCCCGGCGCCGGGGACAGCAGCGCCGAGACCCTGGACCGGGTCTCCCCGCGCCCCTTCTACCTGGACCTGCGCACGACGACGCCCGCGGCCAGGAGCTGGCTGGACGTGCACCGGCCGGCCTGGCTGGTCGGCACCGCGTACCCATGGGAGGGCAGCCAGGCGCCCGTCCGGCTCGCCACCGCGTACGACGTGCTCGTGCACTTCCCGGAAGTCTCGGCGGCGCGCCTGCGCTGAAAACCTGGCCGTCCCTCCGCGCGCGCAGGATGCTGGCGCGGAACGAGTCGCTCGACGCGGAGGGACGGGCAGACCATGGCCGGCATGAGTGTGGAGCCGTACCGGGAGATCACTTTCGACAAGGACGGCGACGGGGCTGCGGGCGGGCGGGCCGAGCTCGCCGGCCTGGCCGCCCAAGGAGTCACGGATCTGGTGGTGTTCGCCCACGGGTGGAACAACACCCCGTCCGTGGCGCGGGGGTTGTACGCACGGTTCTTCGCCCCGTTCCCGGATGCCCTGGGGCCGGGACCACGCGTCGGGTACGCGGGGGTGGTGTGGCCGTCGGTGATGTTCTCGGACGAGCCGATCCCCGACGTCGAGTCCGTGGCGGCCGTGCACCCGGGCAAGGAGGCGGTGGTGGGGCGGATCGCCACGCTGCTGGCCGAGCAGCCGGACGACGAGGCGGCGTTCGCCGAGTTCGGCGCGCTGCTGCGGGCGCTGACCGACACGGACGGCTCGCAGGCCTTCCACACCGACGATCGGGCCGTGCCCGACTTCCTGCTCGCGGACACGGTGGCGGTCTGCGCGATGTTCACCGACGCGCTGGAGGAGGCGGCGGGTCCGGGGAGCGTGCCGACCCCGCGCGAGGCGTTCGGCGGCGGGCGGCTGACGCGGTACTGGAAGGGCGCCAAGGAGGCGCTGCGGCAGGCCACGTACTACACGATGAAGCGGCGGGCCGGCGTGGTCGGCGAGCGCGGCCTCGGCCCGCTCCTGGGCGAGGTCGCCCGCTCCGCCCCCGGTCTGCGCTGCCATCTCGTCGGGCACAGCTTCGGCGCCCGCCTCGTCGCCCACGCGCTGCGCGGGCTGCCCGCCGGGGCGCGGAACGTGGCGTCGGTGACGCTGCTCCAAGGGGCCTTCTCGCACTACGCGTTCGCGGCGCGGCTGCCGCACGAGCAGGGGCGCGGCGGCGCCCTGCGGGACCTCCAGGCGCGGGTCGAGGGCCCGGTGGTGGCCTGCTACTCGCGCCACGACACCGCCCTGCGGGTCTTCTACCCACTGGCCTCCCGCCTCGCGAGGGACGCCGACTCCCTGCTCGGCACGGACAAGCGCTGGATGGCCGTCGGCCACGACGGCATCCAGGCCGTCCCCGGCACCCCCGCCCTCCCCCTCTCCCGCGCCCTGCGCGACGGGCTCCCGGCGTCGGGGTGCGTGAACGTGGACGCGGCGGAGGTGGTCGGCGAGCACAGCGACATCTGCCATCCGGAGCTGGCGCGGGTGGTGGTGTCGGCGGGGCGGATCGGGGGCGGGAGACCGTAGGCGGTGGCGGTGGGCGATAGCCGGTGGGCGGTGGGCGATAGCCGGTGGGCGGTGGGCGATAGCCGGTGGGCGGTGGGCGGTGGACCGGTGCCAGGACCTGTCCGGCGGACCGGCGCCGGGCGCTCTCCGGCGGATCATGAGCCGCCCCGCCATGATCCGCCGGACAGCCGCCCTGGGTCATGCCCCCGCCGACGCCGCGTCGGCCGCGTGGCCCAGCAGCCGCTCCATCGTCGCCACGGGCAGCGCGGGGTGGGCGGCGGCCGCGCGGACGACCCTCGGGTCCGGGTCCGTGAGCAGGCCCTCGACGACGTCCGGCGGCAGTGCGGGGTGCTCGGCGATCGTGCGCAGCGCCTTGCGTGCGGGGCCGCAGTCCCCGGCCATCCGGCGCAGCAGGGCTCCCCCGCAGCCGGGGTTCCGGGCGACGGCACCGTACACGGGCGGACCGTGGCGTTCCACCAGCTCGACGAGCCGGTCCTCGGTGAGCCCGCGGTGCGGCGCGATCCGTCGGGCGACGCCGATGTCGGCGTCGGCGGCGAGCCGCTCGACGAGGGCGGGCGGCAGATCGGGGCGGGCCGCGACGAGCGCCCGGACCTGGGCCACCCGGCTGCCCGCGAGCTTCGTCAGCTCGGCGTGGGTGGCCGCGAGGATCCGGGGCAGCGGCTCGCGTGGGAGCCGACGCCGGCCCGCGAGCGCGACGATCCGGTCCAGCGGGACGGCCGGGTTCTCCGCGACGGCCAGGGCGACCTCGGGATCGGGGTCGTCGGCGAGCCGGCGCATCAGGGCTTCGCCGATGCTCGGGTTGCGCGCGAGGGTCTTCCGTACGAACGCGGCCGGGTGGGCGGCCAGACGGGCTCGGAGGGAGACCGGGAGGTCGGTCCGCTCGGCGATGTCGGCGCACAGCCAGGACGTACGAGCCGACAGGACCGGCGCGGCCCGGGCCTCGTCTCCGGCCTTGGCCCCGCCCCGGGCCCGGGCCTCGTCTCCGGCCTTGGCCCCGTCCCCGGCCCGGGCACCGTCCTCGGCCCGGGCGCGTTGCTCGGGCCGGGCACCTCCCTCGGCTTCCGCCGCGTCCTCGGCCTCCACCGCGTCGAGGAGGGCCTCCAGGCCCGCGGGAGGTACGGCGGGATTCGAGGCCGCCGCGCTCCGGATGCGGCGGACACCCGGCGCGTAGTCGGCGCACCCCTCGGCCCGCCGGTGGCACGCCCCGCGTCCTCCTCGTCGACGGGGAGCGGTTGGAGCGGGTGCGGGGGTGGGCCCTGC
>NZ_JBEZNQ010000040.1:0-78729 GCF_040653315.1 Streptomyces sp. NPDC047981
GGGCGAGTAGACCTTCATCACCATAAAAGATGCCTCCTACCCGGCCCCTACCGGGACCGGGCTCAGAGGTGTCCACCACTCGGGGACAGGTCCCAAGCTCTCTACGCTGATCGCCGGCGGCGATCTGCCGAACCTGATGCAGGTACAGGCCGGGAGCATCGCCGCCTTCGACCAGTTCCTGCGGGCGCGCTGCCTCGATCTGACCGACTACCTCGCCGGCGACGCGGTCAGCGCCTACCCGGCCCTCGCCAACATCCCGCAGAACTCATGGGCTTCCGGATGTGTGGTCGACGGCAGGCTCTACGGACTCCCCATCGACCGCGGCGTCAGCTTCACCTGGCTGCTCTACGGCAGGCAGGACCTGCTCGAGAAGAAGGGCATCACCGAAGACCCGAGGAGCTTCGCGGAGTTCCGTGACCTCTGCGTCGAATTGACCGACGCCAAGCGCAACGTCTGGGCGCTCGCAAGCAGCCCGCTCGACGAGATCCGCAAGATGCTGAAGATCCCCAATGGCTGGAGCGTGCAGGGCGGAGAGTTCGTCAGCGCCGTGGAGCACGAGGCACAGGAGGAGGCTCTGGAGGCCGCCCGCAAGATGGTGGAGTCCGGTGTCGTTCACCCGGACTCGCTGGTCGACACCTCCAAGTGGCAGCAGTGGTTCGCCGCAGGCAGTGCCTACTTCCACTCCAACACCTACTCGGGCTGGTTCAGCTTGTACCAGACGTTCGGCGCGGACTACCCGGACATGCGGGTGCGCCCCATGCAGTACCCCGGCTTCGACGGCGGGAGCGGCGCCGGCTGGCTCGGTCCGGCGTCCAAGCACATCGTGGCCCTGTCCAAGGAGAGCAAGGACCGCGCTGAAACGATCCTCAAGATCGCCGACTACCTTGCCTCGCCCTTCGGTACGGAGGAGTACCGGTACCTCTCGTACGGAATCGAGGGTCGCCATTACACGTCCAAGGGGAGCGACCCGGTCCCGATTCCGGAGAAGGTGCCCGAGATCAAGCTGGATGTGCGCTACCTGGGGTCCGGGCCGATGGCGATGTACTACCCCGCGGACAGCGACGAAGTGCGTGCGCAGTACGAGCACCAGTTGGAGTTCACGAAGACCGCGGTGACGGACCCCTCGGCCGGGCTGTTCTCGCCGACCAGTTCACGCAGAGGAGCGGCGCTCGGCCAGCAGATGAGTGACCTGGCGAACGACATCGTCCTGGGCCGCAAGCCCGTCTCCGCATGGCGCAAGGGTGTGGAGGAGTGGCGCGGCGGTGGCGGTCGGAACATAGCCCGGGAGCTGGCCGGGGCCCGGGCGGCGAACACTCGCTAGGTGGCGTGGCGCGAGGCGGCGAGGCAAGCCCGGCCCCCGGGGAGGAGTGCTGGCACGGCGGCACCGACACGACCCTCATGGCTCACATCGCCTTGGTCGTCGGCGACGCCAATGGGGCCGGCACCACCTGGCTCGAGCCGGTGACCGACGAGAAGTAGGCCGCGGCGCTCGCTACCGTGGCACGCTGAGAAGGTCCTGTTGTGAGCGGTTGTCGCCGCGTCGCGTGCGAGCACGAGGAGTCCGGGGTGCCTGTTCTCTTCGACGGCGTTGCCGCCGTCGCTGTGCGCTGCCACGAGCACTGCTTCGTCGGCATCGGGCCCGCACGCGGCGGACACCGCCCACAGGGTGGCCATGGAGGCGTCCGGGGTCTTGGTCGCATCCAGGTCAGGGTGGCGGTGTCACCGCGCTCGGCGGCGCCGAGGACGATGTCATGTTTGTATTCCGGTACCCAGAGGGCCGGGATGCCCTTGTGGTCGCGGGTGAAGGGCAGGTATTGCCCGCGTGCCGTGTCATCAGCGAGCCCGCTTCAGACGGCGATGACCCCACGACGCCGGCCTCGCGGGCTTCCGCCAGGTCGTGGCGGCGAACTCGGATCCGATGACGGCCTGCATGTCAGCGGTCGGCTTCCCGCCAGTTAGCTCGCCGTCTAACCTCGGCGCGAAATGAAGCGGGCAAGTGTCTCTGTGGGCCAGCAGAGCCATGCGAGAAGCGGGCTCATGACCACGAACCAGTGGACACTGATTCGGCCCTGCCCCTTGTCCAGGATCGCGGGGGCCTCCTCCCGGTAGACGTAGCGGAGGTATCGGCGGCGGACCGGTGCTCCGGCTATCAACAGCACTGGTGAGATGGCAAGGATGGCCACCGGGATCAGGGTTCTCGCGGCGGTGAGTTTCGCCTTCTCCTCGTATCGCATCCGCTCAGTGTGCCGACCTCAGCACGTGCAGCTCTCAGGAGGGCGTAGTGCTCACGGGCGGCAATGTCGGACGCGTCCTCCAGGCCGCTGGTGCCGTGACCCCAGGTCTTCAGCGCGTCCAGGACGCGGTCTCGGTGACGCCGGTCAAGCTCCGGACGAAGGTCACCCGCGGCGTCGGCAGCCCCGCCGCCGCGCTCGCCATGGTCTTCAATCTCGTCGAGTCCGAGCTGGTCAGGAGTATCAGCGCCGCCGGCAGGGACTCACCCGTGCCGCAGGCCGTGGCGAGCGACGCCCAGTCTGTATTGTCCAGCAGTTCCTGAAAGGGAGGGAGAGCGGCAGGGCGAGGCTGCTCGGTCTGGCTGCGGCTGCGGGTCACACGCCGAGGCTATGCCGTCTACGAGCCAGAGTTATGCCCGGGTGTCACGTGTATAACAGGACGCGCTTGCGGAGGAGCTCGAAGCCGGCTCGGCCGAACATCTGGCGCTTCAGCATCTTGATCCGGTTGACATGGCCCTCGACGACCCCAGAGTTCCACCGCGGCGAGAGACCGGCGGTGACGGCGTCGAGGTCGCGCTCCAGGTGCCGGGCGAATCGCTGGAGGCTGGGCAGGTCGGTGGTGGCCGCGGCCTCGATCCACGTCGGCAGTTCATTGCCTTGCAGCTGGGTGAGCATGTGGAAGCGGAGGACGGTGTTGAGGCCCATGCCGAGCTGCCGGGCGATGGACCGCTTGCTATGGCTGGCGGCCAGCAGCGCGTGGACGCTTGCGTGCCTGGCGCAAATGCGTTCGGCGAACCGGTGGCCGCTCGGCCAGGCTGCCGGATCCGCCCACCGCCACGCCCCGCGTGGTCGGAGTCGACGAATACGCTCAGCGCAAAGGCCGGATCTACGGAATCGTGCTCGTCGATGTCGAGACGCGCCGCCCCGTGGGGACCAGAGCCTGAGTTCGGGAGTCATTCACGGCCGGGCCAAAGAGGCCGCCGCAGCGGCCGACTTGCCGGGCCGCAGTCTCTCGCGCACGGCCTGGCGCTCGATTTCCTCGCGTTCCAGGGTTCGCTGGTGGACCGCCTGGTCGCGGTGGCCTCGATGGCCTGGCGTGCCAGACCGGGTTGGTCTGGTCGGCGGCTGCGGTGTACCAGTTCGGATCGCCGTGTTCCCGCTCCGCGTCGTCGTCCTGGTCCTCCTCGTGCTCCTGGTCGTGGTCCAGGTTCAGCGGCACGACCTCGTCGGGCGCCTCCGCACAGTCCGGCGCGTGCAGGACGCCCCGCCCGCTCCATGCCCTGCATCACCCAGCCGGACGGCCGACGCTGCCCCAGGACCTCCTCGACGAACGACGGCTTTGGCGGACGGATCGCCGGCACAGAGCTGTAGTCGACGCCCGGGATCAAGTGAATGTGCTGCGGGGCGTCGAGCCATGCCCGGTACTCCGCAGCCTCGACCGAGTGGTCCTCACGGTTGCGGTACGAGGGCAGGCCCACGTCGCCCCGCCACCCGGCCGGCGTCTGGTGCTAGGAGTAGAGCCGGGCCCGGAGCTCCTGGCCGTCCGGCAGCACCACCGGCACGGGAACGGGAAAGGATCGGGGAAGTCGGCTGCGGCGCAGATCCACCGTAGGCCGCCGCTGGCCGGACTTCTCCATCTGGGGCGGCCCCGGCCGTACTGCGTCCCGCCGTCACGCGGAGACCGAGGCCTCTCCCGCGCAACCCATTCCGGCGCGGGCCGAGAGCGAGCCAAGTCCGTCCAAGTGAGCCGGGGGTGTGACTCCGGTACGACGGGGCGCAGCCCCTCTAGCGTGCGGCTATGGACAGCACCCCGATGCCCGAGCCGCTGCGGCAGGCGGTTCACCGACTCTTCGCCGAGGCGGTCACGAACTGCCAGGAGGTTCTGCAGTACACCGAACCCGACTTCGCGCACGACTGGAAGCGGATGACGCTGATCCGGGCCACAGATGCCTCCGCCACGATGGACATGGCGTCCCTGCTGATCGCCGCGTACTGCCAGCAACACACCGACATCTCGATGGACACGCTCGCGTCCTACCTTCAAACCCGGCATCAGCGCAGACGGGCGACCGGCCCGCGGGAATCGGACCGGCAGAAGGTCGTCGGGATGCTCGGCAGCCCGCAGCCACGGGAGTCCGACGCCGATGAACGCCGCTGCTTTCGGCGCGGACAGAGCTATGCGGGGGACGGGCTGATGGCCGAGGCTGATCCGCAGCAACTGTTCACCGAGGCGTGCTTGCACGGGCTGAAGGCCCGGCTCTGCGACGATGTCGAGGCGCTGGACAGCAGGACGGCGCCGATCGCGCCCTTGAACAGGCCGGCCGCGGCGGCCACGCCCCAGTTCTGGTCGCGGACGCCGTAGTAGTAGACGTAGGTGTCGATGACCTCGGCCACGTCCGGGCCGAAGTCGTCCCGCTGGAGCAGGATCTGCTCGAAGCCGACGGAGAGGATGTCCCCGAGGCGCAGGATCAGCAGCAGGAAGATCACCGCGCGCAGCGAGGGCAGGGTCACGTGCCAGAACCGCCGCCAGGGGCTGGCGCCGTCGATCGCGGCGGCCTCGTACTGGCTCTCGTCGACCTGGTGCAGCGCGGCGAGGAAGATGATCGTGCCCCAGCCGCACTCCTTCCAGATCAGCTCGGCGACCATCAGCGGCTTGAACGCGTCCGGATTGCCGATGACGTCGACCAGGTGGTCCCCGCCGCCGAAAAGACCGTTGACGACCCCGTCGGCACCCAGCACCTGCTGGAACAGGGCGACGACGATGACCCAGGAGATGAAGTGCGGGAGGTAGACCACCGACTGGACGAACTTCCGGGTCCTGCCCTGGACGAGGCTGTGCAGCAGCAGCGCCAGCGCGAGCGGCACCGGGAAGTAGAAGACCAGCTGCACCAGTGCCAGGACGACCGTGTTGAGCGAGGCGTGCCAGAACGCCGGCTCCGCGAAGAGCTCGTGGAAGTTCCTCAGACCCACCCAGGGGCTCGCGCCGAGACCCAGGTAGGGCTTGAAGTCCTTGAACGCGATCAGGTTCCCGAACAGGGCTCCGTACTGGAAGACAAGGAAGTACAGCACCCCCGGCACCATCAACAGCAGCAGGGCGCGATCCCGGCGCACCCGGGCCGGCAAGCCCTGCTTGCGCGGCTGTCCGCGTGTGGGCGCTCTCTTGTCCTTCGTCGCCGGCCGCGTGCGGTGCGTACGGTCGGTGGGCTCCGCCACCAGCGTCCCGCTGCTTGCCCGTTTCATCGGCCCCCTTTCTCCAGCGACCCTTCGACGCGTGGCCGCGTCCTCGGGGGCGAAGGGATCAATCGGTCCGCACTCCGCCGGTGTCGGCGGGCGCGGCAAGGAATGCGCCGTCTAGATCGCAGGCGGCGAGCTGCCCGCAGATCCCCCAGCGTGGCGTCGTACGGGCGTGGACGACCGTGGCTTCGCGCAGGTGCTCCGCCCCCGACTCCAGGGCCGCCAAGTGGTCCTCGGTCGCGGCGACGGCGGCGGCCGGCCCCGCGGCGACGATGTTCCGCCACTCGGCCAGTCGGGGCCGGACCAGTTCCGCCGCCCGCTCGTGGAAGGCCGACAGCGCGGTGAGGTCGCCGCCCTGAACGGCCGAGCGGAGTTCCGCGAACCCCGCGAGGGCGAGGTCCCGTCGGCTGCGCGCCGACTTCTCGGGGTCGGCCGGATCCAGCGCCGCGGCGTGGGCGTACGCCTCGGTGTCGTCGAGCACGACCCGCGGAAAGGGGAAGACCGCGTCCCCCGCCTCCGGCAGACCGCTGTTGGACATCAGGACGAGGATCTCCAGCGCCCCGTCGTCGTTGACCAGCCGGTGCAGTGTGCCGGGCGTGAACCACACGACACGGTCCGCGACGAGCTCCGTCTCCGTGTACCCGGACGCGGTGAGCGTCTGCACGCGCCCTCGGCCCCCCAGCACGACGTATCCCTCGGTACAGGCGAGATGCAGGTGCGGCGCGCCGCCGCGCAGCCCGTCGGCGGCCTCCCAGTCGTAGACCCGGAGCCTGGACAGGCCGGTGCCACCGGGCAGCGGCGGAACCTGAGATGCGGAAGCAGACATGGCAATCCCTCGGAACGGTGGATCAGGGGGTGAGACACAGGAGGCGGTACGCCTGCGCGCGGTCAGGCTTCGGCGTCGATCCGCGCCAGCAGGTCCTTCAGAATCGACCGCATCTCATCCCTACTCGTCGATCAGCACAGAGAACAAGGCACGGAGTGCGCTTCCGAAAATCGCGACGACGCTTAGAAAGCGCTTTCTAGGTGCAGAAGTTAGCACTGGATCTCTTACCGGTCTAGACCTCTGCTCCTCGTCTGGGAGCGGCTCGTCTCTGAGCCGCGAGTGGCGAGTAATCCGAGCTCAAGGCATGCATGTTGACGCGACCCGTGTCGAACGCGGGTCGCGTGCTGGGTTTCGGTCGCTCGGGCGGGTGGTGGGCGGCCCCTGTCGTCCGCATGGCGCAGGCCGACGGCGAAGGGGGCCGCGTCGTCAACATTCCGGCCCGGCGCCTGCCGCCTACCAGACGGGGATGGGTGCGTCCGCCGGGGTTCCGAGGTGTCGCGGATCTCGACGGTGGTGCCGGGTGTGTGGAGTTCGAGGACGATCAGGGTGTTGGTTCCCGCCTTCCACAGGGGCCCGGGGGCGTACAGGGTCTTCTGCGGCCCGCGCTCCCAGTACCGGCCCAGGGCGAAGCCGTTGAGCCAGACCATTCCCTTGGTCCAGCCCGGCAGTTCGATGAACGCGTCGGCGGGCGTGTCCACCTGGACGACCGTGCGGTGGAACGCCGGGCCGTCGGTCACGGGGGCGGAGGTGAAGGTGAGCGCGGTGAGGTCGTCGAGCGGCAGGGGGCGGACCTCCCAGCCGAACTGGTACTGGTTGTCGAGGCGGACCCCGTCGCGGATCCCCTTGCGGTCGGCGAGCAGCGGACCGTAGTTGATCCGGCCCTGGTTCTCGACCAGGACGTCGAGCCGGGCGCCGCCGTCGGGCACCGTGACGTCCAGTGCTGCGAGCGGCCTGTCGCGCTCCAGGAGGCCGATCTCCCGGCCGTCGAGGAAGACCTGGGCGCGGTCGGCGAGCCCGTCGATGCGGAGTTCCGCCTTGGGGAGCGGTCCGCGCAGCCTGGTCCTGTAGTGGATGAGGCCAAGGGACTGGCCGGCTTCCTCCATCGTCACCGGATCGACGTGGTGCTGCGTCGTGGAGAGGAGGTCGAGCGAGTCGGTCAGGGAGACGTGTCCGTCGAGGGCGAGCGTCCGGGGCGCCTGGCGTGGGGGCAGCGCGGGCGCCTCGTGCGCGACGGGTCCGGTGTGCCGGGTGATCACCTCGCGGAAGAGGTGGAACTTGGCCGTGAGTTCGCCCGCCTCGCCGACCGGGGCGTCGTAGTCGTAACTGGTGATGTCGGGCTGATAGGTGGCGCCGTCGTGGTTGGCGCCGTTCCACCAGCCGAAGTTGGTGCCACCGTGGCCCATGTAGATGTTCACGGAGGCGCCGGCGGCGAGCAGGCTGTCCAGCATGGCGGTGGCGTCCTGCGGGTCGCGGGTGTGGTGGTGCTCGCCCCAGTGGTCGAACCAGCCGTGCCAGTACTCGACACAGACCAGTGGGCCCTTCGGCTGATAGACGCGCATGGTGGCGAGCGAGGCCTCGGGGCGTGAGCCGAACGTGCCGGTGGTCAGCACCCCCGGGATCCGCCCGCCGAGCTGGAAACCGTGGCCGGCGCCGTCCGTGGTGAACAGCAGGCAGTCGACGCCTCGCGCGAGGAGGCCGTCGCGCAGGTGTTCGAGGTAGGCGGTGTCGTTGCCGAAGCTGCCGTACTCGTTCTCGACGCCCATGGCCACCACAGGCCCGCCCCGGCTGCCGAGCAGCGGCGCGAGCACGGGCACGAGTACGTCGAACCACGCGTCGACCGCGGCCAGGTAGCGCGCGTCGGTGCGACGCAGCCGGATCGTACGGTCGGCCAGCAGCCAGCCGGGCAGCCCGCCGAAGTCCCACTCGGCGCAGATGTACGGTCCCGGCCTGACGATGACGTCGAGCCCGAGGTCCCCGGCCAGCCGGACGAAGGCGGCCAGGTCCTCGGCCCCGTCGAAGGAGAACTCCCCAGGTCTGGGCTCGTGCACGTTCCACGCGACGTACGTCTCCACGGTGTTCACGCCCATGGCGCGCAGGCGTTCCAGGCGGTCGGACCAGAGGTCCGGATGGACGCGGAAATAGTGGATCGCCGCCGAGACGATCTGGTGAGGCCGCCCGTTGCGCAGGAAGCCCGAGTCGTCGGTGGTCAGGGTGATGGGGGAGGGATGCGAAGGCCTCATGTGGTCTCTGATCTCCGAGATGCGGGACAAGTCGAACGACCGGGAGAAAGCTATAGCAAGCGCTTTCTGTTGATGCTGACGCTATCGCCTCACGCGTGCCTGATCCAGACCATGGGCGCGAGAACCCCGGGGTGACCGTCAATGCCGGGCGCCGAGACCGCGGCGCCGCCGACGGTGGCCTGCCGGGTCGTCGATGGCGGTGGGGGCGGCGAGCTGCGGCGGAGCGACGGTTTGCACCGGGCCTGCTCTCGCGGCCATGTGTCCGTTCGTGCCCTCGTGGCGCAACTGCGACATGGCACAGGTTGGACACGGTGAACTGCTGACTCACGAGCGGGACGCCACCAGGGTGTTCGAGCATGGAACACAAGAACTTTCGGTGGATGGCCGGTGCTGTGGGCGCTGCCACCGCTGCCACACTGGTGGCAGCGGTCCTCCCAGCCACTGCGTACGGCGACTCCGGCTCCCGCGCTGCCACGCCGGCCGTCGGAGCAGCGCAGATCCGATCCACACCGTCACCTTGATCACCGGAGACACGGTCGCCGTCGAGCGGTACCCCGACGGCCGCCAGTCCGCGACGGTCCGCCCCGCTCCGGGCCGTGACAGGGACGGGTTCTCCACCCGAGAGGTCGACGGCCGCTTGCACGTCACGCCCGTCGACGCGGTCCCCTTTCTGGCCTCCGGACAGCTCGATTCGGCGCTCTTCGACGTGACCGGGCTCATCGAGCAGGGCTACGACGACGCCCGAACGGCACAGGTGCCGCTGATCGTCACGTACGGGAACTCCGTGCGGTCGCTCTCGGCGCAGCCTGTGCCGGAGCACAGCACTCGCAAGGCCACCCTGGGCAGTGTCCACGGCGCCGCCGTCACCACGAAGAAGGCGGAGGCCGCGAGGTTCTGGGACGCCGTCAGCCGACCGGTCGGGCCGTCCGCGGCTCAGGGGACCGGCACGGAGCAGCGGCTGGGGCAGGGCGTGGAGCGGATCTGGCTCGACGGCCGCGTGAAGGCAAGCCTGGACCGCAGCACGGCGCAGATCGGCGCTCCCGAGGTCTGGAACACGGGGGTGACCGGCAAGGGCGTCAAGGTGGCCGTCCTGGACACCGGTGTCGACTCCGCCCACGCGGACCTGGCGGGCCGCATCGCCGAGGCCCGCAACTTCACCCCGGCCGAGGACAGCCGGGACGTCCACGGACACGGGACACACGTGGCCGCCAGCGTCGCCGGCAGCGGAGCGGCTTCCGGCGGCAGCCGCAAGGGCGTCGCGCCCGACGCCTCGCTGCTCGTCGGGAAGGTGCTCGACGACAACGGCTACGGTTCCGACTCGATGGTGCTCCAGGGCATGGAATGGGCCGTGGCATCCGGCGCCCGGGTCGTCAACATGAGCCTCGGTGACGCCTCGGCCGGCGACGACAGCCCGATCAGCGAGGCCGTGAACCGTCTCACCGAGCAGACCGGCGCTCTGTTCGTCGTCGCGGCCGGCAACGACGGTCCCGGCACCTCCACCATCGGGTCACCGGGCGTCGCCGCCCAGGCCTTGACCGTCGGCGCGGTCGACCGGGACGAGCGCCTGGCTGACTTCTCCAGCCGCGGTCCGGCCGGGGCCTCCGACCGCCTCAAGCCCGAGATCACGGCGCCGGGTGTCGGGATCGTCGCGGCTCGCGCGCAGGGCACGTCTATGGGAACCCCGGACGGAGAGCACTACACCTCCGCCTCCGGCACGTCCATGGCCACTCCGCACGTGGCGGGCGCCGCCGCGCTCCTGGCGCAGCGCCATCCCGCCTGGACGGCGCGGCAGATCAAGGACGCACTGGTCAGCACCGCCCGCATGGCGGACGGCCTGAGCGTCTATCAGCAGGGCGGCGGCCGCGTGGACGTGGCCCGAGCCGCGGCACAGCAGGTGTACGCCACCGGAACGGCCGACCTGGGCGTCCAGGACAGTGCCACCGCCGAGGTGACGCGGGAGATCACCTACACCAACCACTCCGCCACCGCCGTGACCCTGGACCTGAGGCTCGCCGTACGCGACGCGGACGGGAAGGCCGCCCCGCCCGGCATGTTCCGCGCAGGCGCGTCCACGGTCGTCGTACCGCCGGCCGGAACCGCCGATGTCTCCGTGACGGCCCTGCCACGGGCCGGCGCCACCGGCCACTATGGCGGCCACCTCACCGCTGTCTCCCCGGACGGAACGGCCGTCGTCCACACGGCGATCGGCCTGTCCGTGCGCGGCCCGCTGCGCACGCTCACCCTCAAGGCGCTCGACCGGACCGGACAGCCCGCTCGCGTCCCCCTCTTCGAGGTGTACGGCTCGGACTGGCGCTGGGACACCCTCGGTTGGATGGGACCGGACGGCACCGCCCGGATCCAGGTCCCGGAGGACACCTACTACCTCAAGGCGCTCATCCCCGGCTCCGACCCGACCGGCGAACACCACAACGTCGTCGTACGGCCCGAGTACACCCTGAGCGGCGACGCCGAGGTGGTCCTGGACTCCCGCAAGGCCACTCAAGTGACCGTCCGCACCCCCAGACCCGCCGAACACCAAGGCATGCTCCACTACGCCGCCCACCGGGCCTGGGGCACGCGCAGCATCACCAGTACGGTCGTCGAGTTCGACACCGTCAAGAAGCTGTACGTCACCCCGACGGACACCGCCGTCAAGGGCGCGTTCGAGTTCTACTCGCGCTGGCGCATGGTCGCGCCACGGCTCACGGTGACCGCCCACGGCGCGAAGTCGCCCACGCTCACCCCCGTCCTTCTCAACGAGTCCCCGGCCGTCGAGGGGACCAGGCGGCTCCCGTTGGTCTTCGTCGGCACCGGAACCGAGCAGGAACTCGCGGGCAAGGACCTCCGCGGCAAACTGGTCCTGATGCGCTTCGGCGGCACATGGGCCGAGGACCAGATTACCCGCCTGGCCGGCACCGGGGCAGCCGGAGGCATCGTCATCAACGAGTTCCCCGGCCCGGTGTGGAGCAGATGGTCCCCGATCGGCGACCGGCTTCCGGCCCTCGGCATGAAGCTCTCCCAGGACCAGGGCGAGGCGCTCATCGGCTTGCTCGCGCGCGGCGAGAAGCTCAGCATCGACGTGTCCGGTACCGCCTCCAGCCCCTACCTGTACGACCTGATGCTGGTCGAACGCGACAGAATCCGGGATCGGCTCGACTACGCGGTCACGGACGACACCACCGCCACGGTGACCGCGCGCTACCACCGTACGGGCAGGCAGGCCTGGACCAAGGAACAGCGATTCGCCTGGCGCCCGTGGGAGACAACCAGCATCGCCTGGGACCACCAGGCACCGCTGAAGGTGCCGAGCACCCGCACCGAACTGATCACCGCGGGCGACACCCTGTGGCGGCAGCGCGTGAGGCACGACTACACCTGGGACGACTTCAACCCGCTCGCCGGCGGCATGACGCACAGCCCGCGCACCTACGACGCCCGTGACGTGCTCCAGGACACCTGGTTCGGCTCGGTGATCCGCCCGGCCGTCCCGAAGGGCGCCGGCCTCGCCTCCGAACGCCACGACGACGTGCTCATGCTGCGCATCCCCGAGTTCGTCGACAGCGGGCCCGGGCACTACGCCAGGGCGGGGGACGACGCGGACAGCGTCCGGACCCGGCTCTACCAGGGCACCGACCTGCTCGCGGACCGCGGCGCACCGTGGGGGGAGTTCCCGTCCGGCACCGGCGAAGGCCCGTACCGGCTGCGGGTGGAGACCGCCCGCACCTCCGACCAGTGGCGGTACTCCACGGCCACGGATACGACCTGGACCTTCGGCGCCGGACGCGGAGACGGGCTGCTCCCGCTGCTCCAGCTGGACTACCGCGTCCCCGTCGACCCGCAGAACCTCATCACCCGGTCCGCGCGCGTCGACCTGGGTATCACGGCACGCCACCAGGAAGGTGCGCAGAACCCGCGGATCGCGGGGATGAAGCTGTGGACCTCGTACGACGACGGGGCCCACTGGACCGAGGTCCCGCGGTCCGCGTCCTCGGGCCACGGCGCGTACACCTTCCGGGCCGACCACGGACGGGCGACAGCGGGTGGCCATGTCTCCGTGCGGGTCCGGGCCTGGGACACGGACGGCCACAGTGTCGAACAGGCCGTCCTGCGTGCGTACGGTCTGAAGTGACGGCCGGCGGACCGGGCCCGCCGCGGTGGCCCCGGTCCGCCGAACCCGTCAGATCCAGTCCTGGCGGGCCGCCGTCCAGGCCAGTTGCATCCGCGTGTCCGCGCCGGCCAGCTCCATCAGTTGGTGCACACGGCGCTGCAGCGTCCGCCGGCTCAAGCCCATCTGGCTGGCGATCGCCTTGTCCGTGACACCCCCGACCAGCAGCGAGAGCAACTGCCGGTCGGCGGCGGACAGTACCTGTCCTTCCTCCGCCGCGTGGGGTGCCGGTGCTTCCCCACCCCCTACGTGCAGGGGCACCGCGCTCTCCCAGTAGCGCTCGAACAGCGCGACGAGCGCGTCGAGCAGGCTGCTGGAACGTACCAGCGCGGCCGTGGGCTCCTCGTCCCCTCCTGCGGGCCCACCGGGCACCAGCGGGCACACGGCGGCGGAGCCGTCGGCTATGGCGAGCCTCAGCGGCAACGCGGGAACGGTCCGCGCGATCTCCCCGGCTCGGACGCCGTCCGCGACATTGCCCACTGCCCCAGGGCCGTCGAAGAAGGCCCGCTCGTACACGACCCGATACCGCACCCCGCGAGCCAGCGCGTCGTACTCGGCGCGATTGCTGCCCGACGGCATCGCGACGTACTCGGCCTTGCAGAACCACACCATCTCGTGTCGTGCCTGATCCTGAAGCTCCCGAAGCCGCAGCCGCAGTGCCTCGGCGCCGGTGATCACCTCGATGAGCTGGTCGGCGTTCCGGCGGCGGATGTTCCCACGGTAGACCTCCGTCAGCTCCGCGAGTTCCGTTCGCGCCCGGTCGATGGCCTCGGCACGCTGCCGCAGGCGCGGAAGGAGGGCCACGTCCGGGGCGACAGGGGCGAATCGGCCGGGGCGGTCCGGCACCGTGCCCACCAGCCCTTTCCCCTCCAGCGACGCCAGTACGCCGCGCATCTCCGCCGCACCCCGACCCACCCGCGCGGCCACGTCCTCCGCCGACCCCACGGTCAGGGCGACCAGAGCCCGGTATCCGGCCTCCTCGTCGCCCGTCAGCCCTGCGGCTTCCAGCGCCACCGTGCCACTCCTCTCCAGCTCGCACCACTCTTCCGTCGCCAGACCGTACCCGCGCTTCCCCGGCCCGGCGAAGATCGCCGACCTCGCCTGTCTCCCGCCAGGGGGGGCGAGGAGCGAAGGGGCGCACGCCGGGTGGTGTCCGACCGTGAAATGATGGCAGAAAGCGCTTTCTCTCGATGTCTTCGGGTGACTAGGCTGCGGTCATGCCCCCTCATTCCTCCGCCGGCCCGTCCTGGCTCACGGACGCCGTGCTCTACCAGATCTATCCGCAGAGCTTCAGCGACTCGGACGGCGATGGTGTAGGCGATCTGGCCGGCGCCCTGGCGCGGCTCGACTACCTCGCCTGGCTGGGTGTCACCACCGTGTGGTTCAGCCCGCTCTTCGCATCCCCCTTCCACGACGCGGGCTACGACGTCTCCGACTACCTCAGCGTCGCCCCTCGCTACGGCAGCAACGACGACCTGGTGGCGCTCGTCGAGGCGGCGCGCGAGCGTGACCTGCGGGTCATGCTGGATCTGGTCCCCGGTCACACCTCCGACCAGCATCCCTGGTTCGCCGCGTCCGCCGGAGACCCGAACGGACCGGCCGCCGACCGCTACATCTGGGCCGACACGGTCGAGGCGCCCGGGGAGAGCTGGGTCGCCTCGCCCGGCGCGCGCTCGGGCTGGTACCTCCCGAACTTCTATCCGGTCCAGCCCGCCCTGAACTTCGGCTACGCCCGCATGGACCCCGCCGAACCGTGGCGGCAGCCCGTCGACGCCCCCGGCCCGCGGGCCAACCGGGCCGCGCTGCGCGAGATCATGGCCTACTGGTTCGACCGCGGCGTGGCCGGCTTCCGGGTGGACATGGCCTTCTCCCTGGTCAAGGACGATCCGGGGCGGACGGCCACCGCCGCCCTGTGGCGCGAGACGCGCGCCTGGCTCGACCGGGAGTACCCGGACCGGGCACTGCTCTCGGAATGGGGTGACCCCAAGACGTCGGTGCCCGCCGGTATTCACGCGGACTTCTTCCTGCATTTCGTGGGCCGGGCGCTGCGTTCGCTGTGGGGCAACGGCCAAGGCAGCCATTCCCCGGTCTGGCCCGGAGCGGAGGAGCCCTGCTACTTCGCCCCCGAGGGCAAGGGCTCGATGGAGGAGTTCCTGCGAACGTGGCGCGAGGCGGCCGCGGCCGTCGACGGGGTGGGGCACATTGCGCTCCCCACGGCCAATCACGACTTCTCCCGCCTCGCCTGTGGCACGCGGACCCGTGACATGACCGCACCGGCTCTGGCGTTCCAGTTGACCTGGCCCACGCTGCCCGTCATCTACTACGGCGACGAGATAGGCATGCGGTACCTGCCCGGTCTGCCGGACAAGGAGGGCAGCCAACTCGGCCCGGAGTCGCGCCAGGGCTCCCGGACACCGATGCAGTGGGACGCCGGTCCCAACGCCGGGTTCTCGACGGCCCCCGCCGACTCGCTCTATCTGCCGATCGACCTCGATCCGGACCGACCCGACGTGGCCGCGCAGCAGGCCGATCCCGGCTCCCTCCTGCACCAGGTACGGGAGTTGATCCGCTTGCGCACCGTGCACCCGGCGCTGGGAAGCCGAGGCTCGGTGCGGGTGCTGAACGAGGGCTACCCCCTGGTGTACACCCGAGCTCTGCCCGAGGAGGAGTTCCTCGTCGTGATCAACCCGGCCGATCGCACGGTGCAGTTCAGCGGGGCGCCCGACATCACGGAGGAGTTGATCGGGCGGGGTGTGCGGTCCCAGGACGGTGTTCTCGTCGCCGATTCCTTCTCCTACGCGGTCTACCGGCTCTCTGAGGCGCGGCCGGTCGCCGACGCCGGATGACGTGCGTGGCGGGGGCCGCCCGGTCGGCCACCAGGCCGGCCGGGCGGCCCCAGGGTCAGCCGAGGGTGACCGTGATCCGTTGGGTGGCGCCCGCCTGGCCCGCGGTGTTCACCCGGAGCTGCAGGGACGAGCCGGTGGAGAGGACGGTGACCGTGGGGTCCTTGGACACCACCGCGGTCACCGCGCGGTTGACGGTGATGTCGAGGCTGCCGACTGTCTGTGTGGGGTTGGAGACGAGAATCGTGGCGGTTGTGCCGTTTTCACGGACCATGACGGAGGCGGCCCCCGTGGAGGTGAGGGTGCCGACGGTGCCCGCCGAGTAGAAGTTGACGGCCGTGAAGCCGAGCGAGGGAACGCGGATGCCCTGCTGGGCACTGGAGTTGGCGAGGAGGCTCAGCCAAGTGGTGTCGGCGGCGCGGGCCGCGGTGGTGGTGCTGTCGGCGCCCGGCATCATGAGGTACGTGTAGGCGGCGGCCGAGGGGTCGGTCCCGTGGTCGAGCCACATGGTCACGTAGCGGCGGGTGAGGGGTGTGGTCGAGCCGTTCGCGTTGATGTCCCGCCATGCTCCGGTACGTTCCTGGCGGAGCGCCTTGACCGTGCTCCCGCCCGGGAAGACATAGCCGCCGAAGGCGGCGAGGTGGGCCCAGCGGGCGCCGGTGAGCGTGGCCGACCAGCCCAAGGTGGTCGGCATGCCCACTCCGTCGACCGTCAGGGAGTGGCCACCGGTCGGGCCGAGGTTGCGGTTCTCCACGATCGTCTCGACACCGGCGCCGTCGGCGCAGCCGATGCCGGCGCCGAGGCAGACGATCGCGTCGTCGAAGAAGAACCACGACTTGCGGCCGGTCAGAGTGGACTGGAGTCCACGGACGTCCATGCCGAGCGCGCCGTACGTGCCGTCGCTGGTGCCGCCCGCCCAGGTGGAGGTCGGCCGCGGCGCGCCGAAGTCGCCGCCGGCTCCGTCGGCGAGGGTCTTCTTGGAGACGGTGGTGCCCGGCATCCGGTAGGGATCGACGGTGGGCCAGAAGGCGTCCGTGTACTGGCCCAGCGTGACGTCACGCCACCAGGAGATCATGCCCGAACCGGTGTGCCAGCCGCGCTTGTTCTCCTGGTTGCCGAAGGCGTAGAAGGCGATGCGGGTGGAGGACATCGACAGGCAGGCGGCCCACGTGGGGCGGCGGTGCACGGCACGGTCCATGGAGCCGAAGACGCGGTTGCCGACCGGCTCGGCGACCGCGGTGACCGCGCTGTCGTTGCGTATCGCGTTGAGCCGGGAGAGCGAGGGGACGCTCAGGACTGTGTCCTGCAACGGTACGTAGTAGTCGCGCTGGAGCCAGCCCTTGATCAGACCGTGCCACCGGGCGCGTTCCGCGGCGCTCGCCCCCATGGCGAGCGTGGAGATGGACGCCATGATGCCCTGCCCGCGCGCGTGGTCCCCGCCCGAGCGGCTCGCGTCGACGCCTGTCAGCTCCCTGCTGCAGGCCCTTCCGCTCACCGAATCCATGATCACGCCGCTGTAGACGAACGGAGAGAAGGACTGTTCGACGGCGTCGAAGACAAGCTGCTTGTTGGGGTCGGTGATCTCCCACGCACTGCCGTCGAGCAGGGCGCAGAGGTAGGCGATGCCGCCGAGGAAGGCGTTGCCGTACGAGGCGGCGTAGGGATGGTAGCTGTGGAAGACGTAGGAGCCGTCGCGGTAGAAGCCGTCGCCCGACGTGACCAGGGGCAGGGCAGGGGAGAGCCCGTCCCTGGCGGTGGCGATCTTCGCGGAGTTCTTGCCGAGGATGCCGCGCAGGGCGATGGTCTTGCAGAAGTCGACGCGGTTGGCCGAGTCGCTGTGCGGGGCTCCGATGTCGAGTTGGCTGTCGGGCACGAAGTGGTCGACGGCGGCGCAGAACTGGGTGATCTGGGTCGCCGAGAGATGGTCGTACATGACGGCGCAGGTTTCGAGGAGGTAGGTCGGCGCGCCGATCTGGGCGTTCCACCACCAGTTGAGGTTCGGCAGGGTGAACGAGGCGTTGTAGACGCCGTCGTGGACGTGCTGGAGACCGGCGACGATGTCGGCGGCGAGCGAGGCGTTGCCGGTGAGGCCGGTGCCGGGCTGGGCGTGGGCGAGCGCCATGGTCCGCAGCCGGTTGTAGCTGCCCGTGACGGGGTCGCCCGCGGGCGAGGAGTAGGGCAGGTCCGGCCAGAGGGAGGAGGCCGAGGGCGCCATCGAGGAACGGAACGAAGCGGCCTGTGTACCGAGGTCGCTCAGCCTCCCGGAGAACAGCGGGTCGCTCGCGCTGATGCCCGTACCGAGCAGGAGTTCGCGCCACTTCAGACGGATCGTGTCGTACGCGTCGGCCGCGAGGGCGGGGGTCGTCCCGAGGACTCCGGCGGCCAGGGCCGTGCCTGCCACGGTGGACAGGAAGGAGCGACGGGACCACGACGGCGTTGTCATGTGACCTCCAGCGGTGGGGTGCGGTGTGAGTGTCGTGGGCGTGGGGGGGCAGGGGACCGTCAGGCCGACCGGGTGAGGAGCGCGGGCTCGACGGCGTAGCGGAACGGCAGACCGTGCGCGTAGCGGTCCACCTCGTCCACGGCCGAGACGCCGAGACGGTGGAGTTCGCCGCCGAAGGAGCCGGCCATGTGCGGGGTGAGCAGCACGTTAGGGAGGTCGTACAGCGCCGAGTCCTCCGGGAGCCGGTCCGGTTCGGTGACATCGATGACCGCGTGGATGCGGCCGGACTCCAGTTCTCTCGTGAGCGCAGCGGTGTCGACGAGCGAGCCACGCGCCGTGTTGATCAGCGTCGTGCCGTCGCGGAGCAGCGCGAGGCGGCGGGCGTCGAACTGGTGGTACGTCTCGGGGGTCTCGGGCGCGTGGATGCTGACCACGTCGCTGCGCCGGACCAGGTCGTCGAGGCCGACGCGTTCGGCACCGAGCGCCGCCGCGTCCGATTCGCCCAGATACGGGTCGTAGAGCAGGACGTGCAGGTCGAAGGGGCGCAGAAGCTCGATCACCCGCCTGCCGACCCTGGACGCTCCGACGATGCCGACGGTGCGCCGGAAGTTGCCGGCGTCGGCGAGCATCGTGTGCAGCGGGAGCGGTCGGCGCTCTTCGCGGAACGTCCGGGCGATCGGCAGGACGCGCTTGTTCGCCATGAGGATCGCGGCGAGCGTGTACTCGGCGACAGGGCGGCCGTTCATCTCGGCCCCGGAGGAGACGGCCAGGCCCCGGGCCCAGGCCGACGCCCCCACGAGCCCCTTCACGGAGCCGGCCGCGTGGACGACCGCCTTGAGCCGGGGCATGCGTGCCAGCACGGCCTCCGTCAGAGGCGGGCACCCCCAGCAGGTCAGCAGCACTTCGGTGGAGCGCAGCACGGAATCCAGGGTCGGGTCGCCCGGGTCGGTGAAGTCGGTGACCACGTGGTCCAGGTCGACGTCCGCCATGCGTACGAGCCGGGCGGCCGTCTCCGGGCCGAACAACAGGCCCGGGAACAAGGGGTCCATGGCGAGGAGGGTGCGAGGGCGCGGTCGGGCTGTCATCGGGATGTCCCCTTCGATGTGCTCGGGTGGCCGGAGCGCCGAGCGGAGGGTCAGGTCTCCGCTCGGCGCCGTTCTTGGCGGCCGCGGGTGGGCGTGGAGTTCAGGAGGCCTTGTTCGCTGCCTCGTACTCCTTGGCCAGCTCCTCCGCGGCCTGTGCGCCGCCTCTGGACTTCCACTGCTTCACCATGGGGTCCCAGTCGGAGATCGACTTGCGGCCCATGACGATCGCCTTGACGAGGTCCCCGGCGAAGAGATCCAGCTGTTCCTTCTTGGCGCTCCAGGTCGCGGAGAGCAGGCCGAGCGAGGGATCGGCGACGCCCGAGGTGATGACCTCGCTCTGGAAGGCGTGGCGACGCTTGACCGTCTCAGCGGCCCCGGGCACGGACGAGGGGAGGTAGAGCACCTGCTGGGGGCAGGCCATGAACCCGACGCCGAGGGTGTCCTTGTTGTCGCCGTTGAGGGCGAGTTCGGTCTGGGCCGGGCTGCCGTCGTCGCCGCGCTCGAAGTGGGTGCCCTCGACTCCGTAGTTGATGAGTTCGTACTCCTCGGTGCCGAAGGGGGCGGCGAGGAAGTCGAGGACCCGGAGGAGGAGTTCGATGCGGGCCTTGGGGGCCTTCTTCAGAGCCGTCTGGTAGTCGGCTCCGGGGGCGAGCCAGTGGCCGGGGGTGGCTCCGTTGGTGGGCTTGAAGGGACGGAGGGTCTCCAGGGTGAAGCCGTCCTTGATGCCGGTGGCCCAGCCGGTGAAGGAGGCGTTTGAGTTTCCGGTCGCGGCGGTGATGCCGGACATGAAGTCCGAGCCGAGGGTGGCGTCGTGGGAGAGCGGGTCCGGGCGGTGGACGCCCGCCTTCTGCCAGGTCGCGAGGTACTCGATGGCCGCCTTGGTGGTGTCCTCACCCGCGGACGGGAGGAACTGGCCGTCCTTCAGGAGCCACCTGTTGGGGGAGCCGAAGGTGGGGACGATGGAGTTGTAGTTGAAGGCGCCGTTGCCGCCTGCGCCGATCGGGTACTTGTTGCGGTGGGTGCGGCCGATCTGCAGCAGCCCCTCGGTGAGCTGTTCGGCGCCGAGGGCACCGGTCTCCGGCATCCAGATCCCGGCCTTCTCGAAGCGCTCCTTGTTGACGTAGAGGCTCTGGCCGATGCGGGGTCGCTCGACCGGGACGCGGTAGAGCCTGCCGCCGATCCGGCCGGTGGCCTTCCAGGCGTAGGTGGGGATGGCCGCCAGGTTCGGGTACTTCTTGATCGCGTCGCCGGAGAGGTGTTCGGTGAGGTCCTGGCACTTGGCGGAGACGAGTTCGGCGACGTCGGGGAGGAAGGCGGTGACGGCGATGACGTCCGGGAACTCGCCGCCGGCGACCAGTGCCGCGTACTTCTGCGGGGCCTCCGTGGCGGGGATGACGGTGAGTTCGAGGTCGACGCCGAGGGCCTTGTTGATCGCCTGCCACAGCTGGTGCTTGGCCTTCGGCTTCGGCGGTGCGCCCCAGGTGATGGTCCACACGGTGACCTTCGACCCGTCACCCGGCTTCTCGGCGACCGACTTGCTCAGCGTCCGGGGGTAGGAGGTGAAGCCGGGCTGGACGCCTTCCTCGGTCGGTGCGAGGTCCGGCTTCGCGGCGTCGGGGTGGGGGACGTACGTCGGCCAGGGGGCGAGGTCCTTGCCCGCGTTGCCGGTGTCGCTCTTGCCGGACGAGGTGGAGCAGCCGGACAGGGAGAAGCCGGTGGCGGCCAGTGCGGTGGAGATCCCCGCGGCCTGGAGGACGGTTCTGCGCGAGACGCTCATGACGGATCGGTTCCTTCGGAGAAAAGAGACATGACGAGGCAGGGCATCGGCCCGGGAGGTTCGGGTGTGCCGTGTGGTGGGTGCCGTGTGGTGGGTGCTGAGGGTCAGCTCTTGATGGCGCCGGTGAGGACGCCCTTGGTGAAGTAGCGCTGGATGAAGGGGTAGACGATGAGGATGGGGATCGTGGCGAGGACGACGACGGCCATGTTCACCGTCTGCGGGGCGAAGTCGACCTGTTCGCTGGTGGCTCCGCCGACCTGGATCAGCTGGTTCTGCGCCTGTACGACGTAGGTGCGCATCCAGGTCTGCACCGGCCACATGGACTGGTCGTCGAGGTAGAGCAGGCCGCGGAAGAAGTCGTTCCAGTAGCCGACGGCGTAGAAGAGGCCGACGACCGCGATGACGGCCTTGGACAGCGGCAGCACGATCGTGCACAGGATGCGCAGTTCGCCGGCGCCGTCGAGCTTGGCCGACTCGAAAAGCTCGGCCGGGATGCCCTGGAAGAAGCCGCGCATCACGACCAGATTGAACGCGGAGACCAGGACGGGCAGGAACAGCGCGGTGTACGTGTTGCGCAGCCCCAGCGAGTTGACCACCAGGAAACTGGGGATCATGCCGGCCGGGAAGAGGAAGGTGAACAGGATCCCGAGCATGACGGGTTTGCCGCCGACCACGCCGGGACGGGCGAGGGCGTAGGCGAGGGTGATCGTGCAGACCAGGCTCAGGAGGGTCCCGACGAGGGTGACCAGGGCGGAGACGACCAGGGCGCGGGTGATCTGGCCGCCCGAGAAGACCAGGTCGTAGGCGCGCAGGGTCCATTCCTGCGGCCAGATGGCGTAGCCGCCGTTCGCGGCGACCTGTGTGTCGGGGGCGAAGCTGGTGGCGATCACGACCCACAGCGGGATCACCACAACCAGCACCGTGACCGCCAGGCCGATTCCCTTGGCCCCCTGGGTCAGCGGTTTCGGCTTCTCCATCCAGGCCGGGCGCTCGGTTCGGACGTCGCTCATCAGCGGTACACCCCCTGCTCGCCCATGCGGTGGGCGACCTTGTTCGCGGTGAAGACCAGGACGGCGCCGATCGCGCCCTTGAACAGGCCGGCCGCGGCGGCCACGCCCCAGTTCTGGTCGCGGACGCCGTAGTAGTAGACGTAGGTGTCGATGACCTCGGCGACGTCCGGGCCGAACGCGTCGCGCTGGAGGAGGATCTGCTCGAAGCCGACGGAGAGGATGTCCCCGAGGCGCAGGATCAGCAGCAGGAAGATCACCGCGCGCAGCGAGGGCAGGGTCACGTGCCAGAACCGCCGCCAGGGGCCGGCGCCGTCGATCGCGGCGGCCTCGTACTGGCTCTCGTCGACCTGGTGCAGCGCGGCGAGGAAGATGATCGTGCCCCAGCCGCACTCCTTCCAGATGAGTTCGAGGACCATCAGCGGCTTGAACGCGTCCGGGTTACCGATGACGTCGACCAGGTGGTCCCCGCCGCCGAAGAGACCGTTGACGACCCCGTCCGCGCCGAGCACCTGCTGGAACAGGGCGACGACGATCACCCACGAGATGAAGTGCGGGAGATAGACCACCGACTGCACGAACTTCCGCGTCCTGCCCTGGATGAGGCTGTGCAGCAGCAGCGCCAGCGCGAGCGGCACCGGGAAGTAGAAGACGAGCTGGACGAGCGCCAGGACGACCGTGTTCAGCGCCGCGTGCCAGAACCCCGGCTCGGTGAACAGCTCCTGGAAATTGGCGACGCCCACCCACGGGCTCGCGTTCAGCCCCAGATACGGCTTGAAGTCCTTGAACGCGATCAGGTTCCCGAACAGGGCCCCGTACTGAAAGACCAGGAAGTACAGCACCCCCGGCAGCATCAGCAGGAGCAGCGCCCGGTCCCGGCGCATCCGCGCGGGCAGGCCCTGCCCGCGCGGGCGCCGCCGCGCGACCACCGGTTCTTCCTCGCGCGGTGGCTCCGCGCCCGCCGTCCTGCCGGCGGATTGCGCCACCAGCGTTCCGCTACCAGCCCTTTTCATCAGCTCCCTTTCTCCAACGGCCCCTGGGGGACGCGTCCCCGCCCCCGGACAACGTGATCAACAAATGGACGGACCGCTCCGGCCCCGCGGCGGTAGCGCGACGGCACCGTCGAGATCGCAGGCACCGAGATGTCCGCAGATCCCCCACCGCGGCACCGTCGCCGCGCGGGCGACCGTCGCGTCGCGCAGGTGCTCCGCCCCCGACTCCAGTGCGCGCAGGTACGCGGCGGTCGCCGTGACCGCCGCCGTCGGCCCTGCCTCGACGATGGCTCGCCACTCGGGCAGCCTGGGGCGGATCAGCTCCGCGGCCCTCTCGTGGAAGGCCGACAGCGCGGTGAGGCCGCCGCCCTGGACGGCCGAGCGAAGCTCGGCGAACCCTGCGAGGGCGAGGTCCCGGCGGCTGCGCGCCGACTTCTCGGGCTCGGCCCGATCCAGCGCCGCAGCGTGGGCGTACGCCTCGGTGTCGTCGAGTACCGCCCTCGGAAAGGGGAAGACCGCGTCCCCCGCTTCCGGCAGCCCGCTGTTGGACATCAGGACGAGAATCTCCAGCCGGCCGTCGTCGTTGACCAACCGGTGCAGCGTGCCCGGCGTGAACCACACGACCCGGTCCCGGACCAGCTCCGTCTCGGCATAGCCGGAGGCGTTGAGCGTCTGCACACGACCCCGGCCACCCAGCACGACGTACCCCTCGGTGCAGGCCAGGTGCAGATGGGGTGCCCCGCCGCGCAGACCGTCGGCGGCCTCCCAGTCGTAGACGCGGAGCCTTGAGATGCCGATACCGCCGGGAAGGGGCGGGACCCGCAGTGTGAACGAAGACATGGGATTCCCTCGGAACGGGCGTGTCAGGGGTGTGGCGGCGGTGCCGGGTCGAAGACGGTCGCGGTCAGTGGCGAGTCACGGTTTCACCGGTCTGCGGCCGCGGTGACGTCGATGTCCGCCAGCAGGTCCTTCACATAGGCGAGGTTGTCGCGCAGGCGTTCGCGTGGTGGGCGGTGGATCGCGAAGTCCTCGAAGGTGATCCAGCCGTCGTAGCCCACGGCGCGCAACGCGCCGAGCAGCGCGGCCACGTCGATGCGTCCCTCGCGGAGCGGCGCCGAGAGGTTGCGCCACCGGGTGGCGCCGTCCGCGCGCTCGCCGTCCGGCTCCTCCGGCTCCCAGAGGCCGTTCTTGAGGTGCACGTGCGCCAGGTGGGGGCCGAGTTCCTCCAGGCCCTTGCGGTACTCGGTCCACCCCTCGTAGACCATGTTCCCCTGGTCGTGGATGACGGCCACGTGCTCCGGGTCGAGGCCCTCGACGAGCGCGGCCGCCGCCGCGGGGCTCGACGCGAGGTATCCGTGGTGGATCTCGATCAGTGCCCTGACCCCGTACCGGGCGGCGAGCCGAGCCACGTCCCGGTACTCCGCCCGGCACCGGTCCCACTGCGCGCGCAGCGGCGCGGAGGAGTCGTAACCCCGCTGCATGACGCGCAGTTGGCGCACTCCCAGGTCACGGGCGACGGCCATGGCCGCCTCGACGGACTCGGGCTCCCCGCAGGCCGTGTACGTACCGAGGGCGGGCATCTCCAGGCCGCCCTCGGCCGTGACGCGGGCGATGTCGCCGACCAGCGACGCCAGGCCGGTGAACGGCCAGGTGGACCGGTTGGCCGCCCAGACGTCCTCCGCCTCCTCGGCCGGCGGCTGGTCGGTGATCCGCCACTCGATGCCGTCGTACCCGGCCCCGGCGATCTCGGCGACCGCCTCCTCGTGGGTCAGCTCGGGCGTACTGGCCGTGAATACGGCGTACTTCACGCGAACGCTCCCTTCTCGTGGTGCGCGCCCCGAGGACTCGGGGGCGGATCGAGACGGATCGGACGGCCGGTGCGCGCGGAGTCTTCGACCGCCTCGATCAGGGCGACGGTGCGTCGACCGTCCTCGAGGGTCACGGCGGGCTGCCGACCCTCGTGTGCCGCCTGCGCGAAGTCGCGCATCTGGAGTGCGTGGGCGGTCCAGGCGGCGGTACCGCCGGACGTACCGCCCCGGCCGAGCTCCTGCTCGGCCGTGTCGAGCCCCGTGCCCGGGTCGTACGGCGGGTCGTCGGTGCTGTGACCGTCCGGAGCGGCGTGGAAGAACTTCAGCGCGCCCGCTTCGAGCACGGCCATCCCCCGGTCTCCGTTCACATGGAGCCGCACATGGGTCCCGGGGTACGCGGCGGTCGTCGCCAGTACGGTGGCCGACGCTCCGCCGGCGAAGCGGACCGTCGCGGTGACCGTGTCCTCGACCTCGACACGTTCGTGGGCGAGGCAGCCGCTGTGCGCGTACACCTCGACGGGCTCGCCGAGGAACCAGCACAGCAGGTCCAGGGTGTGGATTCCCTGGTTCATCAGCGCGCCGCCGTCCATGGCCCGCGTGCCGCGCCACCCGGCCGAGTCGTAGTACGCCTGCGAGCGGTACCAGTTGACGGCCGCGCTGCCGGAGGTGAGGCGTCCGAACCGTCCTTCCTCCACGGCACGGCGAACGGCGGCGTTGCCGGGGGTGAAACGGTGCTGGCTGACCACGCCGGCTGTCATGCCGCTCGCGTCACGGGCCGCGATGATCCGGTCGACCGACGCCACCGACATGCCCAGCGGCTTCTCCACGAGGACGTGCCTGCCGGCGGTGAGGCAGCGCACGGCGATGTCCTCGTGCGTTCCGCTCGGGGTGCACACCGAGACGGCGTCGACGTCGTCGCGCGCCAGCAGCGCGTCGAGGCTCTTCGCGACCTCGACCTCGATGCCGTGCGTGCGCAGGCAGTGTGCGGCGAAGCGCTCGGCGTTCTCCCGCACCACGTCGAACACGGCCGTCAGTTCGGCGGCGTCCGGTATCTGCCGGAGGGAGAGCGCGTGCTCCTCACTGATGATTCCTGATCCGACCAGGCCGAATCGTGTCGCCATGACGGTGACCTTCCTTGGGTGAGAACGATGGGTCAGGCGGGCCTGTCGCGCTGCCAGGGATGGGGCCCGGCCAGGGGGCGGTACTCCACTCCGAGTCCGTCGAGCCGGTGCAGGTGCTCCTCCAGACGTGCCTGGAAGCCGGCGAAGTCACGGGGGTTTCGGCTCCAGACGGCCTCGGCGAAGGCGCAGAGGCGGGGGAAGGCCATGTAGTCGACGCGGCGCGGAGAGTCGATGTACTCCGTCCACACCTGGCATTGCGCGCCGAGGATTCTCCCGGCCTCCTCGGGCGCGAGCCCGGGGGGGACGGGCTCGAACGAGTACGCGTCGGCGAGCGTGAGGACGCTGCCGAAGGGCAGCGGTTCACCCGGCTGTTCGGACTGCCGGTAGTCGAAGTAGGTGTGCTCGTGCGGGCACATGACCACGTCGTGGCCGGCCCGCGCCGCGGCGACCCCGCGGTCGGTGCCGCGCCAGGCGGCGACCGTCGCATCGCGGCTGAGCCCGCCGTCGAGGATCTCGTCCCACCCGAGCACTCGGCGGCCCCGCGACCGCAGGTGCGAAGCGAGCCGGCCGATGAACCAGCTCTGCAGCTCGTCCTCGTCCGCCAGCCCGAGTTCCTTGATCCGCTCCTGAACCCTCGGGGAGCCCCTCCACCGGGTCCGGGGACACTCGTCGCCGCCGATGTGGACGTACGTGCCGGGGAAGATGTCGAGGATCTCGTCGAGCACGTCCTCGTAGAACCGGACGGTGGACTCCTCGGCGTTGAGCACGTCCTCGCACACGCCCCAGCGGGTCTCGACCTCCAGCGGCTCCCCGCTGACACCCAGGTGGGGATAGGCGGCGATCGCCGCACGCGAGTGCCCGGGGACGTCGATCTCGGGGACGACGGTGATGTGACGGGCGGCCGCGTGGGCGACGATCTCGCGCAGGTCGTTCTGGGTGTAGAAGCCGCCGTGCGGCCGTCCGTCGAAGACGTCGGACGGGCCGACGCCGACGGCCGTCTCGCGTCGCCAGGCACCGATCTCCGTCAACCGGGGGTAACGCCGGATCTGGGGGCGCCATCCCTGGTCGTCCGTGAGGTGCAGGTGCAGCACGTTGATCTTGTGCAGGGCGAGCAGTTCGATGAACCGCAGCACGTCAGCCTTGGGCAGGAAGTGCCGTGCGACGTCCAGCATGCAGCCACGCCAGGCGAATCGCGGGCTGTCCTCGACCTCGACCGCCGGCACGAGCCAGGGCTCCTGCCGCACGGCGGCGGCACGGAACGCCTCGGTGGGCAGCAGCTGCCGTAGCGTCTGGGCCCCGTAGAACACCCCGGCCGGGTCACCGCCTTCGATCAGCACGGAATCGGTCCGGACCTTGAGCCGATAGCTCTCGGGCCCGAGGGCCGGGTCGACCGCGAGACGGATCTCGCCCCCGGGACGGGCCACCGGTGCCACCGCGAGGACGCCTCGAAGCCATGCGGCGGTGGTGAGCAGCTCCGCCGAGAAGGCCGTCACCACGGTGTCCGGGCCGGCTTCGAAGGGCGCGATGGCCGGCACGGGAACAAGGCGGTCGGGTGGGGGAACGATGTTCATGGGGCTCCTATGACTCCTTGGGCTGCGTGACCGCTCCGCTCGTGGCACCGGACCGGACCTGACTCCGGGGCTGTCGCACTGATCTCCCGTACGGGGTGACGGAACTGCCGCACGCCGTGAAGCGACGGAACGCGGTCACCGAGGCCGCCCTGACGGACGGGCCTCTCGCGTCCGGACCGCGTCTCTCTCACTCGCTGCCTTGCGCTGCGGCGAAAGTTAAAACGCTTTCTACGGGTGCGTCAAGGCTTCCTGCGAGCCTGCGTTCCCGCCAGGGACGACGACCTGCCGGTGCATCAAGTCCGTGTGCGGGCAGTGGCATTACCCCACCTCTACCTCCGATGAACTGGGGCTTCATCGCTGGTGCGGCGGCAGGGCAGCGCATGGCGCATGGGCGGGCCGAGGCCCGCGGGACATCGCAGGAGCGCCGGTGCTACCGTGGCCCGCAAGCTGGCCATCGCGACTCGGAGGTAAAACGGTTGCCATCCGGAGACGGCACATCCCCGACGAGTCGGAAGGACTCCGGCCGCCCCACGATCCGCGATGTGGCCGAACGCGCGGGGGTCTCCCCGGCCACGGTCTCGCGGATCCTCAACGGCAACTACCCCGCCGCTCCCGCCACCCGCGAGCGCGTCGCCCGGGCCGTGGACGAACTCCAGTACGTCGCCAATCCGCACGCCCGCGCCCTGGCAGGCCCGGACCCGGGCACGATCGGGATCGTCGTCAGCACGATCGACGACGGCGCCTACGGCGCGATGGTGCAGCGCATCGCCAGCCTGGCGGCCGTCGAAGGGCGGCTGTGCCTGATCACCACCACCGGTGGTGACGCGGCGCAGGAGGAGGTCGCTGTGCGCCGGATGAGATCACAAGGTGTCCAGGCGATCGTGATGGTGGGTGGCACCGATGGGACCGACCCACACGACAAGCGGACAGCCGCGCTCTATCGGACCGTGGAGTCGTCGGGTATCCGTATGGTGCACTGCGCGCGGGGGGCGATCGACGCGACAACCCCCGCGGCGGTCGTGGAGTACGACAACACGGGCGGCGCCTACGCGGCCACCAGCCACCTCGTCTCCCTCGGACACCGCCGCATCGTCTATCTCAGCCGGGGCGGCGAGCACAGCACGATCGTGCCCCGGCGCGCCGGCTACCGCCGAGCCCTCGCGGAACTCGGCGGCGAGGCCGACCCGGCACTCGAACTCGTCACCGCCACCGGCAGTCTGCCGGGGTACACCGAGATGCGGCGCTTCATCCGGTCGAGCGCCACGCCTTTCACCGCGGTGTTCGCCTACAACGACCGCATCGCCGCCGGCGCGGTCCAGGCGCTCAGGGAGGCGGGGCTGCGCGTGCCCGAGGACGTCTCGGTGGTCGGCTACGACGACACCCACGTGGCACAGGGACTCGGGCTCGCCAGTGTGCACCTGCCCGCGGAGGAACTGGGGTACGTGGCGGCCGGTCTCGCCCTGTCGTCCGCGCCGCCCTTCCACTCGGTCATCAGTACGCGCCTGATCGTCCGGGGCAGCGTCGCTCCGCCCGCCGCCGGACGGTAGGGGTGTCTCTGGCGGCCCGCGCCGATGAAGGCACCTCCTGCCGTCCGGGTGCGAACGGGCGTCGACGGCTGCTGGCCTCGCTCGACAACGGCGTGCGTCGGGGCGAACTCGGTGAGAAGGAGCGTGAGGAAACGCTCGCCCGGCTCTCGTTCACCCGTGACCTGGACGCGTTCTCCGACCGCCAGTTCGTCATCGAGGCCGTGGCGGAAGACCGAGCGGTCAAGAAGCAGGCGCTCACCGCCCTGGACTAGGCAGTGGAGGACCCCGAGGCCATCCTCGCCACCAACACCTCCTCCATACCGGTCGTCGACCTGGCGGTCCTGACCGAACGCCCCGCGACGCACGTCGTCGGCCTCCACTTCTTCAACCCGGTGCCTGTGCAGCATCTCGTCGAGAGCGTCCCCGCGCTGACGACGAGCGCCGAGAGGACGCGACGAGCCCTGGCCTTCGCCGATCAACTCGGCAAGGCGGACCTCATCGGCCTCGACACCGTCCAGGCCATCGCCGAATCGATGTACGCGGAGTACAAGGAGCCGCTCTACGCCGCTCCTCCGCTGCTCCAACGTAGGGTCGCCGCCGGCCGCCTGGGCCGGAAGTGCGGGCGCGGCTTCTACGCGTACGAGGCCTGAGGCGGGAAGGCACGCCCTCCTCGCGCTCGCCGTACTCGCCATCCGCGGTCGCATCAAACGCTGACCATGATGGCCGACGCGATCGCAGAGGGTGTGACGCCCGAACTTGACGGTGGGCGCGCCGCTTTGGAGTGCTCGAGGCTCGGACCGCCCGTGCTCGGTGGGGCCGACTCCGGGGGCTCAGATTGCTTCCCGCGCTGTGCGCTCCGCATGGCGCAGCCAGTCGAGGTACCAGTGCGCGAAGGTCGCCGGCTTTCCGTCGCTGCCGAGGAGCGGGGTGAGGTCGGCGTCGTCCACCCGGGAGTCCGACCAGATCGTGCCGCGGTGGCTGCCGCTGATGATCAGCCACTCCCGCTGGGCGCACCCCAGGTGGCAGATCACGATCGCGCCGACTGTCCGCTCGGGGGCGAACATGACGGCGTCCCACCGTTCGTCCCATGCCTCGATGGCGTCGTCGAACTCCTCGATCTCGTCGAAGTCCTCTTCCTCGGGACGTTCAGCAAGGAGCGCTTCGACGAGCTCGGGGTCCGGGCCCTGCTCGGGAAAGGACTCGGCAAGCCGGGACAGGTCTGCCATGTCCGCGCCGTCGCCCTCCCACCGCCAGCGGCCTTGCACGCGCCGCACCGGGAACACCCCATAGGCGGGACCAGCGCCACCCGCGCCGACATCAAGGAGGAATGTTCGGAATTCCTCCGGCAGCCGCACCTTCAACTGTGCCTCGAGCTCCGCGAGCTCAGTGTGGCTGAGCGGCTGCTCCAGAACCCAGCCGTGCCCCAAGGCCCCGAACACTTCGCTGCTCGCCGGGGACGCCCCCAAAGCCTCGACCCGCTGTCGGATGCCCGCCCAATGCTGATCACTCATGGGGCCCAAGGTAGGTGCCGCCACTGACATCGCGGTCGACCGGCCCCTCCTGGAAGCCAGGTGGGGCCAGCGGGGCCACGAAGACCGTCCTGGACACCCAGGAGCATCACGGCACACAAGGGGGAGGCGGCGAAGGGTTGCCGGTTGCCGACCTTGCGGTAGCCCCAGCTCTCGTAGGTCCTGTACGCGGGGGATTCGCGCTCGCCTATGTTCGGTCCGGCCGATCACGAAGGAGTCGAGGTCGGCAGGTTCTTCATGAGGACGATGCTGTCGTAGTTGGTGACGTCCCACCGCCAAGTGCCGATCGGCGCGTAGCCACGCCGGCGGTACCAGTCGACGAGGTCTTTTGCCTGTGAGGAGGTGTCGATGACGACCTGCGTCGATCCGAGAGCAGCGATACGTGACTCTGCCAGAGCCAGCAGCCGCTGTCCGAGGCCGGTGCCTCTCTGTGATGGCTCGACAGCCAGTTGCCAGAACGAGCCCCCTCCTGCCGACGCGGGGTATCCAGCCGGAGTGGCGTGAGGAGCTGACACGGTGACGGTGCCGACCACTGCGTTCCCGTCCATCGCGACCCAGCACTCGCCTTTGCTCAAGCGGTGCTGAGTGTCCTGCGGACTTTGGTAGGAGGCGAAGAAGATTCGCCCGGCAGCGGCGTGGTCAGCGTAGGCGCGGTGGAGCAGGAGAGTCAGCTGCTCCACCGAATCACCGTTGCGGAAGCGCCTGACCTGCACGGTTGCGGACGGACTCACGTCCGTCGAGTTGGCGTTCATCCGGGCAGTCAAGCGCACTTTGGGATCAGTCCAGCTCAGTTGTGTGACTTGCCTCTGGGGCGGGGCGTTGCTCTGGCTATGGGACGGGGGGCCGAGGCGGCAGAACACCAGGACGAAACCGCATGGCAGAGCCTGCACGCCTGCCTGGTGGAGGTGGTGCGGGAGGTGAAGGGCTGGGCCGCTCTCGCGGCGGGTTCACCACCAAGCTCCACCTGCGCGCGGACGGCCGCTGCCGCCCGCTGTCTTTGATCGGCACCCCGGGTCAGCGGGCGGACTGCACCCAGTTCAAGCCGGTCCTGGAGAAGATCCGCGTCCCGAAACTCGGGCTTGGCCGACCGCGCAGGAAGCCCGATGGCCTCGCCACCGACAAGGCCTACTACAGCAACGGACCCTGCCGCCAGTACCTGCGACGCCGGGGCATCCGCCACACCATCCCGGAGAAGACCGACAGCCAGGCCGCCCGCCACGCAAAGGCTCACACGGCGGACGGCCACCCGGCTTCGACGAAGACCGGTACAAGAAGCGCAAAACCGTCGAACGAGCGATCAACCGACTCAAGCAACAGCGGGCTGTCGCTACTCGGTACGACAAACGCGGCTACGTCTACCTCGGCACCGCAACCGCAGCAGCCCTCGGCCATCTGGCTCCGAACGTGATCGCCCGGACAAGTCCTAGCGGCGCCGGGAAGCTTGACGGCGGCTACGTGGCGCAGTGCCATGAATACGGACCGAGGGGGTGCGGGATGAACGACGACGACAGCGACACCGCGAGCCAGGGCGACGTTCCACGGCGTCCGGGTTCCTCAGATTTCCCAGGCACGTTCTGGACCGTGCTGCTCGCGCTGCTCGTGCTGGGGCTGTTCCTCTACGGCCTCACACGGGGCGAGGGTAGCGGAGGGCACCCCGACGGGTACTCCGGTTGGCACTGAGCGGAGGCCGCGGACACCTCCGCCAGAGCCTCGGCGTGGACACCGTGTACGAGACCGCGGACAGGGCGTCCGGACAGCAGCGTTCGTGCCGGTCGTCGCTTTTTCCGGGGCGTCGCACCGGGCAGGAGCGGGCGCAGGACCCGCGGCTCAACTCATGGTCAATCGATCAGCTGGTGGCGCCAGGCACCGGCGGCCGCGGCCTCCTTCACGAACAGCGCGAAGGAGCGAGGCGACCGGCCGAGTGCGGTCTGCACGCCCTGGGACAGGCGGCTGTCCATGTTCCGCTGGATCGGGCCGACCGCGTCGGCGTAGTCCTCGGCGTCCGCCAGGGGCCAGCCCTCGGCGACCAGCTCGGCCACGAAGTCCCGCGGTGCCAGGGGTGTGTAGCGCAGCGGGCGGCCGGTGGCGCCGGAGATGAGGTCGGCGACCTGGCCGATGGTCAGCGCGCTCGGCCCGGACAACTCGTAGGTCTGGCCCACGTGCTTGTCCTGGGTGAGCGCGGCGACCGCGACGGCAGCGATGTCCTCGGCGTCCACGAAACTGACAGCGCCGTCACCAGCGGGCAGGCGCAGTTCCCCGCCGAGTACCAAGTCGCGGAACAGGCCCTCGCTGAAGTTCTGCGCGAACCATGTCGGCCGCACGACAGTCCACTCCAGACCGCTGGTGCGTACGGCGTCCTCGCCGTCGATGTGGGTCCTGCCCGCGATGCTGTCCTCGCCCGCGTAACCGGGGACGTCGGTGCCGCGGCCCGACAGCAGCACGACGCGTTCGACGCCCAGCTCCTTCGCGCGCTGCACGAACGGCCGTGTCAGCTTCTCGCCGTCGTGCGGCACGATGAAGACCTTCTTCACGCCGTCCAGAGCGTCGTCCCAGCTGCTGTGGTCCGTCCAGTCGAAACGGGGGTCGCCAGAACGCGATCCCACGCGCACCGCGACGCCTTTCGCGCCGAGTTGGGCCGCGGCGCGTCCGCCGACCTTGCCCGTACCACCAGTGATCAACATCGGATGCTCAGTCATGAGGCAACCAAACCCCCCGGCGCCGGGCCCGGGCCATGGCTGAGACACCCAGGTCGATGTTCGAGCCTCTACGGTGGTGGGATGGACACGCTGGCGGAACTGCTTGACGGCGTACGGGCACGCGGTGCCGTGTTCACCCGGACGGTCATGAGCCCACCATGGTCCCTGCGCTTCGCGAGCGGCGCCCAGCTGACCTTGGTCGCCGCTCTGAACGGCCGGGTCTGGATCACGCCCGCCGGAGGCCTCGCCGACGGCGAGCCGATGGAACTCGGCTCCGGTGACATCGCCGTCCTGCGGGGCCCCGCCCCGTACACCGTCGCCGAGGATCCCGCCTCGCCGCCCGGCCGCGTCATCACCAGCGCGGACTACTGCGCCCGAACCGCGCGAGCGGTCGCGGCCGGCGAGCCGGCGCCCGCACCGCGTACGTGCGGTGTCGATACGGCGGGTGCGGTTCTTCTGATCAGCGGCGCGTACGAAGGCCGGAACGGCATCAGCGACCGGCTCCTTGATGCCCTGCCGGACGTCCTCGTCGTACCGGAGGCCGACAGTGACCGTACGCTCCTCGCCCTGGTCGCGGAGGAGGCAGGCCGTGACCAGCCGGGCCAGCAGGCCGTCCTGGACCGGCTGCTCGACCTGATGCTGGTCTCCACGCTGCGCTCCTGGTTCGACCGCCCCCGCGACCATGCACCCGTGTGGTACCGGCCCACGGACGACTCCGTCGTCGCGAGTGCCCTGCGGTTGTTGCACGAGGACCCGGCGCACCCTTGGACCGTGGTGGGCCTCGCCGCCAAGGTGGGTTCCTCCAGGTCGGGTCTGGCCCGCGACTTCGCTCGCCACGTAGGCCAGCCACCTATGACCTACCTGGCCAGGTGGCGTGTCGCCCGCGCGGCCGATCTGCTCCGGGACACCGGCGACACGGTGAGCGCCATCGCCCATACGGTGGGGTACGCCAACGCCTTCGCGCTCAGCGTCGCCTTCAAGCGCTTCCGCGGTATCACCCCCACTCAACACCGTGCGGCCGTCGTGCACAGCCGAGGACGGAGCGCTCGCCCGGAGTCCAGGCCCCGACGAGAAGGGGCTGCACCTCGTGGTGCGGGCCCCTGAACTCGTTTACGACCAGGTCATCTGCGCGAGAAGATCGCGAGCCCCGCAGCCCCGCTCCACGCCGCCGAGGCGAGCGCCATGAGCGCCTTCGCCTCGTTCGCCTCGCCGAGCAGGAACATGACGCCGGCCGCGACGAAGGCGACGGCGCCGATCACCGCGAGGCCGGCGGAGGAGATCGTCGTCGATGCGCGCACGACGCGCAGGTGCAAAGGCTGCTCCTTCCGGCGCTCACGTCGCAGAGAACGCCGCAGGGCACGGGCCTGACGGCGGCGGCACTTGGCCTCGTGTTCGATCTGGGCCAGCAGCTCCTCCGTCGTGGTGCTCAGCAGCGGCGAGTTGGGCGTAGGCACGGAACCTCCTGGGGCGAGCGGATCGTTTGGAAACTCACCGTGATGGATGGTGTGATTGTTCGCCTCAGCTGATCGGTATCCCCCCAGGTGACCGGTCGAAGATCGGGGACAACGGGCCCGTTGTCCGCTGGACAAGTGAGTCGGGGGACAAGATGGGGCGGCCACTGGGCGAGCTGCGGGGGCGAACCCCGCAGGCCAACGCGCTCGCGAATTGGCTCCGAAGTATTACCGCCGGCTTGAAGGTCCGGGAATTGGAGAGCCAGTTCCCCTACTCGAAGGCGATGTGGACCGAATACCGCAACGGCAGCAAGCTGATCCCCGACAGTCTGCTGGACAGTCTGGTCACCAAGCTCATCCCCGAGCCGGCCATGCGCGGGCGGCTGCTCGAGAAGGGCAGGCGACTGCTGGCCGAGGCGAAGGATGCGGCCGCTCAGCAGGAGAGGGGCAAGGCGGCACCCGTCGTCCGACGACCTGGATCAGGTGCTCCTGCGGCTGACGTCTTTCTGCGGCTCGACGACGCACGGTTGCAGCAGATCGAAGCCATGCGCAAGCTCGCAGCCTCCGAGAAGCGGTGCTCCCAGCTGGAGGAGATGGTTTCGGTACTCAAGACCCGTTGCGTCGAGCTCGAGGGCAATCTCGACCGCGCGCGTGAGGAGATCCGCGCCGAGGTGCAGCGCGACCTGGACCTGTCGGTCGAGTACCGCCGCCAGGCCGACCGACAGCTCGAGCACGCCCGCCGCGCCAACCGGGAGGCATACGAACTTCGGCTGGCCGCGGAAGAGAAGGTCGCCCGGGAGCAGCTTGCTGTGCGGCAGGTGGTTGAACAGGCAGCGGACGCCGGTTCGGCGTTCGTCCCCCAGCCGTCTGGCCACGCTGATCACGAGACGACGACTCCCTCGATGGATCAGATCGCGGACGTGCTGCGCGAGGCTGAGGAGCAGCTGGCTGAACAGGACCAGGACCTGGACGAGCTGCGTGAAGTCATGGGCCTGGACAGGCTCGGCCCGTCGGCCGACGAGGTCGTCGTTGTCCGTGGACAAGTCGTGGACCGCGGTGATGTCCCCGTTGAGCGTGAGGCTGTCCACGAACAACGGGCAGACAACGCGGACAACTCTGTGACCAGAGACGATGCGAGCGGCAGACCGAGCCGCGGTAGAGCTGAGGCCTCCATCGCCTGGGAGGTCGAGATGGCCGCCAACCCCGTGGAACTCGGTGCACAACTTCAGGCGCTGCGAGCCTTAGCGGGAGCCGAAAAGTGGTCACACGTCGTGGACATGGCGAAAACGAGACCGGGCCACCTCGGGCAGGGGCCGACGGAAGTGGCCCGCGTGGAGGAATGGCTGGCTGGCCGTCGTCTCCCGGCACGGTGGAAAGACCTGGAATGGCTTCTCGTCGGGCTCGACGCCACTCCGCAGGAAGTCACGGCCTTCCGTAGGGCATTCCACCGCCTGAGAACCATCCACGTAAGCACGTCTGCCGACATCAGCGTCGCAGTTCTCGCCCGCCGTGCCGCTGCCGCTGCCCGTCCCCAGCCGGCAGCCCAGCGGGCGATCCGGCCGAACGCCGAACAGGGCTCAAACGCAACCGACAGCGTCGGCGCACGCGACAGGGCTCTCGGGCAGCTGCGTTCGGAGCGGGTGGAGCTGCCCAGACCGCTTGCGCTGAAGGCCCCCACGAGGCCGTCCATTCCATCGGCGCCTACGCGGAAGCCGATCGTGCGATGGCGCGATGAAGCCCTCGCCATCACCTCGCTCACCCTGATCGTCACCATCGGGGTTGGCTACACAGCCGCGTTGGGTGCGGATCCAGGACCGGCGATGTGGAAGATGGCCGTCTTCGCGGTGCTTGCGCTGGCCGCTGCCGCCCTGATCGGCATGGCAGCCATCGTCCTCACCTTTCCTCCTCTGAGATCCGGCATCTCGGACCGGCCGGCCCAGCACGTACTGATCGGAGGCGTCCCCGCCCTGCTCGTGGGGCTGGCCCTTCCGCCGCTCCTCGGCCGCGACCTTGGCGGCCGGTGGCTCGCTGACGTCGTAGGACTCCTTTAGGCCCTGTTCTGGACGGCCGGTCCGGTCGTCGGCGAAGCAATGCGCGCGCGATATGCCGAATGGGGGAGGCAGCAGCCTACGGGCAGCGCCGAGCCAGGTGCGCCGGGTGGGGCATGGCCCCACCCGGCGCACGGCGGTCGGTCGGCGGCGATGGTTCTACGGGTGTTCGGCACCGCGGGTCGCGGTCGGCTCGCGGGAGTTCTGGGGTGTCGCGCGGATGCCGGGTGGGGTGCGGCGTGCCCGCCTTGCGGCCCGCGCGATGGCGATGGCCCCAAGGATGCCGAGGGCTGCCCAGGTCGGGGGGCCGGCCCAGAGGGTGTGCGGGAGTTGCCGGCCGAGGACGAAGACTCCCATGACGACCACGAACCAGCCGAACGTCTTGCGCAGGGTGTCCTGGGGGATGCGGCCGGCGAAGTGGCCCCCGATCAGGCTGCCGACGACCGCGGCCGCGGTCACCACCAGTGCGAGGCCCCAGTCGATCTGGACGCCGGACAGGTGGCCGGCGAGTCCGGAGAAGGACTTCATGGTGATGACCAGCAGGGAGGTGCCGACAGCGACGCTCATGGGGAGGCCGCCGAGCAGGGCGAGAGCGGGGACGACGAGGAATCCGCCGCCGGAGCCGACCAGGCCGGTGACCGCGCCGACGACGAGTCCCTCGGCGATCACGCGCGTGACGGGCCGCTCGGTGCGGGCGGGCCTGGGCGGCTTCGGATTGCCGGGCTTGCGGAGCATGGCGGCGGCGGTGGCCAGCATCATCAGTGCGAACGCCACGAGCAGGACGGTGCCGGGTACGTACTCGGCCAGGCGGCCGCCGCCGTAGGCGCCGACCATGCTGACCGCGCCGAAGAGCAGTCCGGTGCGCCAGCGGACCCGGCCCGCGCGGGCGTGCGGGACGAGCCCGACAGCGCTGGTGACGCCGACGACGAACAGCGAGGTGGCGATGGCCTCCTTGGGGTCCATTCCGGCGAGGTAGACCAGGATCGGCACGGTCATGATGGACCCGCCGCCGCCGAGGACGCCGAGGCTGATGCCGATCAGCACCGAGGCCGTCAGGACGAGGGCCATCACGCTTGTTCCCGCAGGGAGGCGAGGACGGTGCGGATGTCGGTGCGCGGGCCGCGGTTGTAGGGCAGCTTGGACAGCAGCATGCCCATCGCGCACGTGTTGCTGAGCGCGGCGAAGGTCAGCCCGGCGCCGATGGCGGTACCGATCAGGTGCGCCCCTGGCACGAACACCCCGACGACGCCGGTGACCAGCACGATGGATCCGGCGGTCAGGCGGACCTGGCGCTCCAGGTCCCAGCGGGCGTCACTGCGGTCGACCGGGGCTCCGGCGGCCTCCCAGGCCATCATGCCGCCGTCCAGGACCGGCAGGTTGGGCAGGCCGGCCTCGGCGAGGGCCCGCTCGGCCTGGGCGGCGCGGGCGCCTGAGCGGCAGACGAGCACCGTGTCCTCGTCGAGGTGGGTCAGCAACTCGGCGCGGTGCTCGCGCAGCGTGTCGAGGGGCACGTTGTGGGAGCCGGGGATCCGGGAGGTGCGGAACTCGCCCGGGGTACGCACGTCCACTATGCGTGGTCCGGTGCCCTGTGCCAGCAGGCCCGCGAGGGCGGCGGGGGTGAGGGCGGTGCGGGTGGGGTCGTCATGGGCCATGAGAGGGGTGCTCCATCAGCGGGAAGGGCGGGCGGGCGCCCGTGCGTTCGGGGTGTGGCCGGCGGCCCCGGCGCCCGGTGAGGGCCCCGGGACGGCCGGGAGTTCGGGGGGCTCGGACGTCAGCCGGGCGTGTTCAGCAGCGTCCAGGCGGCGTATCCGCCGAGGAGGTCGGATACGTCGGTGAAGCCGCGGTGGCGCAGGAGGCTGGCGGCGATGGAGGAGCGGTGGCCGCCCGCGCAGTGCAGGACCAGCGGCCGGTCGGCCGGGATCTCGTCCAAGCGGCGAGGCAGTTCGCCCAGGGAGATGTGCAGCGCACCGTCGATGAAGCCGTTCTCGCCGCGTTCACCGCAGTTGCGGACGTCGATGACCAGGGGCGGCCGGTCGCCCGCGAGTGCGGTGAGCAGCTGGGCAGCGGTCAGCCGGCCGGCCGGGGTGACCTCCTCGGCCATCGAGGTCAGGGCGTCGTCGGGGCCGCGCAGGTAGCCGGCGACGTGATCGAAACCGATGCGCGCCAGACGGGTGACGACCTCCTCCTCGCGGTTCTGCGGGGCGAGGACCAGCAGCTCCGTCGCGGGGTCCAGCACGGTGCCGGCCTGCTCGGCGAACCGGCCGTCGGCGGGCACGTTCACCGAGCCGCGCAGATGCCCGGCCGCGAACTCCTGCGAGTCGCGGGCGTCGACGACGACCGCGCCGGCCTCACGGCGCTCGGCGAACTCGGCCGCGGTCAGCCGGGCGGGGCGCCGCCGCCGGGTCGTAGAGGACGTGTTCACGCCGGTTGAGGGCGGCGTCGTAGGGGAAGTAGCCGGGAGCTGTGGACTGCCCGGCGGTGACCAGGGCGACGAACTCGGCCTCGTTCATCGGCGCACAGGCGTAGTTCGTGGCCCGCTGTTCGCCGATCGTGGACTGCCTCTCGGTGGAGAGGTTCTTGCCGCAGGCAGACCCCGCGCCGTGCGCGGGGAAGACCCTTACCTCGTCCGGCAGGCCCATCAGCTTGCGCTGCACGCTGTCGTGCAGCATCGCGCCGAGTTCCTCGGCCGTCACACCGACCGAGGCGAGCAGGTCGGGCCGGCCCACGTCGCCGATGAACAGTGCGTCCCCGGTCAGCACCCCGTACGGAACCTGGTCCCCGCCGTTCTCGTACACCAGCACGCTGATCGACTCCGGAGTGTGCCCCGGCGTCTCCATGATCTCCAGGGTCGTGCCGCCCAGGCTGATCGTCTCGCCATCGGCGAGCTTGCGGATCGCGTACTCCGTCTCGGCCCGCCGGCCGTAGCCGATCCACGCACCGGTACGTGCGGCCATCTCCAGGTGACCCGCGACGAAGTCGGCGTGGAAGTGGGTGTTGATGACGCCGACCACCCGTAGCCCGCGGGCCTCGGCATCAGCGAGGTACTCCGAGATGTCCCGGCGTGGGTCCACGACCACCGCCTGGCCCGTCGACTCGTCCGCGATCATGTAGGACGCCTGGGAAAGACAGTCGAGGTAGTACTGGGCGAAGAACACGAGAGACCTCCAGCAGGAGCGGGAACATACCCACCCGGGTATGCGGGACGACGCGCGGCGGCACAGGCCACCACGGGGCAGGCGGAGAAGCCCGGGGCCCCGGAGGGCGGAAGGGCAAGCGGGAGAGGGGCAACCCCGGAAGGCGGCCGACACCTCGGACGGAAATACCCCCCGGGGTATTACTTTCTCGACGGTAGGGACGCACTCGCGCCCTGTCAAATACCCCCGTGGGTATCGTTCCGTCGAGGTGTGGCGGGGGCGCGGTCGCCGCCGCGCTCGCCGTCCGGGGTCACAGCCCCCCATCGGCCGGATACCCCCTGGGGTACCATCGGGAAGCGGCACGCGTATTCAGGGAGGTACCGATGAAGGTCGACGACGACGCGGTCAGTGCAGTCCTCAACCGTCTGCGTCGCGCTCAGGGCCAGCTCGCGGGCGTCATCGCCATGATCGAGGCCGGACGCGACTGCAAGGACGTCGTCACCCAGCTCGCAGCCGTCTCCAGGGCCCTGGACCGCGCGGGCTTCAAGATCGTGGCCAGCGGCATGCGCCAGTGCATGGCCAACGCCGACGAGGATCAGCCCCCCATGACCGAGGAAGAACTCGAGAAGCTCTTCCTCGCCCTCGCCTGACGACCCCCGGGCGGCCCCTTTCGGAGCCGGGCCGCAGTCAGACGCTCCACTGCATCCGGGCAGGCCGGGATGGAGCAGGCCCTCGCCGGTGATCGTGTAGATGAGTTCGGGCGAGAGCACCGCCCCGAGCGGCCGCGCACGGCACGGCCGACACCGCCCGGTCCGCGCAGCGCGCGGACCGGCGGACAGCGACGGCGCCCCCATCGCCCAGCCGCGTGGGGGAGCACCGTCCCACGTAGTCCCCGTACGCCCCTCCCCGTACGGGGAGGGAGCCCGTACCGTAGAAGTGGAACAAGGAGGCTTCATGGGCGCGTTGCCACACAAAACACCCACCCCGGCGTACGCGAGCCCGTACCGGATCGAGGCACACGAAGGCCCGCAGACCCTGGCCGAGCTCCGCGCTGCCCTCGCGGTGATCAACCCCGCCGAACTCGTCGCGTTCAACGCCAAACTCGACGCGGCCACCTTCGGGTTCGAGCAGGCCACCGTCATCACCGAGGCGCGCCATCTGGTCGCCCTGCGGACCCGGCCCGAAGTGCAGGACGCCATCCGGGCCTCGCTCGCCGGAGAGACCGACCTCATGAGCACCGACGACCTGTGGGCCGAGCTCGACAAGGGCGCCGCGTGACGCGCTGGATCGTCCAGGTGCCCCGACGGCTCTACCCCGAATTCGCGCACCTGTCTCCCGGCGGCCGCCGGGCCGTCCACGACGCACTGGCCCTCCTCGCAGCAGACCCGCAGTCACCCGCCTCGACGACGGAACCCCTCCAGGCCGTCGAGCTGCGCCGGATCACCACGCAGCCCACCACGGACACCGGCGTGACGATCACGATCCTGTACCGCGTCCACGAGCCCCAGGGCCAGAGCCCCGGACGTGTGGAGATCATCTTCATCCTCGTCGGCCCGTAGACCATTCAGCACCCCGGCGCCCGCGGCCTCCCACTCCGAGGGCGCCGCCGTGCGTTCGCCGCCTCGCTGACTGTGCCTGGGCAGCGCCCCGACGAGGGGTCGTCGCGGGCGGTCGTCCGCGGCTCGGCGGGAACAGTCCGCGAGCCTGGTCTAGCGTGGAAGTGAGGCACCGCCCTGCGACAGACACTCCGTCTGGCCGCGGACGGATCCGTCGGGTGGTGTGCCCGATCGGCAGGTGAGGGCCATGAGCAGCACAGCCGGCGTGTCCGGTGCAGGGACCCAGGATTACGACGTGATCGTCGTCGGCGCACGGTGCGCGGGCGCCCCGACCGCCATGCTTCTGGCCCGCCTCGGTCACCGGGTTCTCCTCGTCGACCGGGCGACGTTCCCGAGCGACACGATCTCCACCCATCTGATCCATCCGCCGGGCCTGGCCGCGCTCGAACGCTGGGGACTGCTGGACCGCGTGGTCGGTACGGGCTGCCCAGCCATCGACATCTACGCGTTCGACCTGGGCCCCTTCGTCCTTGCCGGGTCCCCTGCCGGGGAGGGCTTCGACGTCTCCTACGCCCCGCGCCGTACGGTCCTGGACAAGATCCTCGTCGACGCGGCAGCGGAATCGGGCGCCGATGTGCGCGAGGGATTCACCGTCGAGGAGATCCTCGTCGACGGCGGGACCGTCACCGGTGTCCGGGGCCACGACAAGGACGGCGGGACCACCATCGACCAGGCCGCCCGGATCGTCGTCGGTGCCGACGGACTCCACTCGACCGTCGCGAAGGCCACGGCCGCCACCAGCTACGCGGAGAAGCCGAAGATCAACGCGTACTACTACACCTACTGGGCCGGCCTGCCGATGTACGGGCAGTTCGAGGCGTTCGACCGCGAGGACCGGGCCTTCGCCGCATGGCCCACCAACGACGACCTGACGATGGTCATCTCCGCTTGGCCCATGCGCGACTTCGAGGCCAACCGCGGCGACATCGAAGGCAACTACCACGCCACACTGGCCCGCGCCCCTGCCTTCGCCGAGCGCGTCTCGAAGGCCACTCAGGCCGAGCGGTTCGTCGGCATGGCCATCCCCAACTACTTCCGCAAGCCGTTCGGGCCCGGCTGGATCCTCGTCGGAGACGCCGGCTACCTGAAGGACCCCATCACCGCCCAGGGCATCCAGGACGCCTTCCGGGACGCGGAGCGGTGCACCGCAGCGCTCGACGACGTACTCGCCGGGCGCCGCCCCTTCGACGAAGCCATGCGTTCCTGCCAGGAGGCGAGGGACGCCGAAGTCAGGAGCATCTACGAGTTCACGGCGGATTTCGCGACGATGGAACCTCCGCCCCCCGAGATGCAGGAAGTGCTCCTCGCGGCGTCCCGCAGCCGCTCGGCACAGGACGAGTTCGCCCGGGTGACGGCCGGCGTGACGCGGCCGGAGGAGTTCTTCGGGCATATGCAGGAACGCATGGAGCACCAGGCACCTCACGCTGCCTGAGGGGAGGCTTCCGCCGGGCCTGCCGCGTGTCTTCCTCCGGGGTGGGCGGGCGCGTGTCGCGGGTCCGTCGTCGCACGGTTGATCGCCGTTTCGACGGCTGTGATGCGGTCGGCGAGCAGGCCGAGGGCGGCGACCGCGCGGCTCAGCAGGTCCTCTCCGGCGCCGCCGAGTGCCCGGGTCCGCAGGTGGGCGGAGGTGACCTCCGCCCAGCGAGCGGCCTGCGAGGGGGTGAGGGTGCCGCGCAGCTCGGAGAGTTTCAGGAGGTTGGCTTCGGCGTCGACGGTGAGGGTCTGGGCCTCTGCGGTGTAGTGGTCGTCGATGACGGCGGCGAGTTCGGCGTCGTTCATGGCCGGTGAGATTCGGGCGACGATCTTGTTCATGTTGCGGTACGAGCCCTGGAGACGGAAGGGCGGTTCGGTTCGGGCGTCGTCGGACTGGGCCGCGGACGCCATGTAGGCCGCGTTGACCGCGAGGACCGTCGCGCGGGCGGTCAGCAGGTGGCGCAGGACGGCGAGGACGCGGTCGAGTTCGGCGGGGGCGTAGGGGTGGGTGAGCCGGTCGCGCCGCGCGGTCGGGTCGCCCGTGGCCAGCCGGGTCAAAAGCTCCAGGTCGGCGCGGTCCCGCCCGGCGAGCGGGGCGAGGTCCGGGTGGGAGGTGAGGGCGTTCTCGACGAAGCTCAGCGCGAAGGCGTCCCCCCTGCCGGTCAGCATGTCGCCGAGGTTCCACACGTCGGCACGGTTGGCGAGCATGTCGGGCAGGCGGAAGCGCTGCCCGGTCTCGGTGTAGGGGTTGCCGGCCATGCAGACGGCGAATCGCTTGCCGCGCAGGTCGTGGCCGCCCAGGGTCCGGGTGGCGTCGCAGAGCGGGATGAACTTCTGCAGGAACTCCGGCGCGGTGTGCTGGATGTCGTCCAGGTACAGCAGGACGTTGTTGCCGGCCGCGAGCGCGAAGGCGATCTTCTCCAGCTCCCGGCGGGCGGCGGCGTCGGGCGCTTCGGCGGGGTCCAGGGAGTGCGTGTTCCGGCCGAGGGCGGGACCGTCGACCTTGACGAGCAGCAGGCCGAGGCGGTCGGCGACGTACTCGATCAGTGTGGTCTTGCCGTAGCCGGGCGGTGAGAGCAACAGCAGCAGGCCGTGGGAGTCGGTCCGCTTCGCGTCGCCGGCCGCACCGAGCTGCTTGGCGAGGTTGTCGCCGATCAGGGGGAGGTAGACCTCGTCGACGAGGCGATTGCGGACGAAGGACGACACGACCCGGGGACGGTACTCGTCCACGCGTAGCCGCGCGCGCTCGGCCGCGACGAGCTTCGCCCGCTGCCGCTGGTAGTCGCGGAACGCGGGCACGTCCGCATCGGCGAAGGCCCGCGTCCTGGCCAGGTACTCGTCGAGGCGCAGCCGCATCACGCCTCCTGCCACGCGGGGATGGGCGCCGAGGAGTCCGGTGGCCGTGGCTGTGGTCGGGGTACCCACCTCGTACCGGTCGAGATCCGGGCTGAGTTCGACCGCGACGGCCTCGGTCAGGGCGTCCTCGTCGATCTGCTCGGCGGAGGCCGACGCGTACGAGGTGATCCATGCCTCGACGAACTGGCGTCGCGCGTCCCGCGCGCCGAGACCGGCGAGCGTCTCGTCGTACGCGGAGTCGACGACGGCGCCGCGGAACTCGTGCAGCAGAGCGCGCGCCTGGGCGGAGACGGCGAAGCCCGGCGGACCGGAGGTCAGCTCCGCGACGAGATACTCGGCTGCGGTCGCGTCGCCGACTATCCCGGCCAGCTCCCGCTCGAGTCCGTCCAGGGCTGATGCCGAACCGAAGAGGTCACGGGCCTGCGCGAGTGAGACCGCGCGTCGGGTCCACTCCTCCCGTGCTTCGGCGGTGGCGGAGCGGGCCCAGAAGGCCTGGGCGGCCGCGCGGGCCTTCGCCGGGTACCTGAGGAGTCCGGCCCCCTCGCGCAGCTTGAGCACCGTCTCCAGGATCGCCGCAGCGTCGTGGTCGTGGACGCCGCGCTCGTAGCCCTCGTCGTGGGCGGCCTCGGCCGCCCGTCGCGCGAGTTCGACGAGGTCCGCGCCGGCCAGGGAGTCCGGGCCGTGTGCGGCGAGCAGGCGGGCGGCCAGGTGCTCCGCACGGTAGACCTCGTGCGACTCGGAGGGCAGCGTCCGGTTCCAGTACGGCCGGGTCGCGGCGAACTCCGGGTCGGTGACCGGGGCACGGTAGTCGGTTCCCGTCAGGGCGAAGGCGAGGGTGTCCTCGTACGGTACGAGCGTGAGTTCAGGGGCCTGCCTGTTGACGGCGAAGCGGTGCCTGCCGAGCCGGATGGTGTCACCGTCGTCGGAGAACAGGTCGGTACGGTCCCGCAGCGCACGGTCGGCTTCCTGGCGGGCGGCTCCGAGCCTCCCGTCCAGCTCCTCCGCCCGTACGTGGTCCCCGAGTTCGCGGAGTCGCGCCGCGAGGTGCCGGACCTTGGCGACCATGGGGTCGGAGGCGAAGTAGGTGTGGACCGCGTCGCGGGCGCCCAGGGTGGACGCGCGTCGGGCGATCACCGCCAGGACCCGGCCCGCGGAGTCGGAGAGCCGCTCCGCGCGGCGGGCGCGCGCGTCCTGCAGGGACTGTTTGCGCGCCGTGAAGGCGTCGTGGATCTCGGTCCGCCTGTCGCCGATGTCGGCGACGAAGCCGTCGTGTTCGGCGAAGCGGGACTCCAGGTTCTCCAGCTGCAGCAGCAGGTGGCCGAGCTGGTCGTCGCAGCGGTCCGGGGTGTCCGCGGCCGCGAGAGCACCGGTGACGGCCTGGCTCAGCAGGGCCAGCTCCGCGGCGAACTCCGCTCTGCCCTCCTGGTCGAGGAGTTCGGCGCGCCGGGACGTCAGGACGGCGCGGGCGCGGTTGAGGGAGCCGAGGACGTCACCGATCCGCTGCAGGATGGAGGTGCGTACGGTCGCGTCACCGATGTCGAGGCCTGCGATGATCTCGCTGAGTGTCCGGAGCCCGAGGGTGTGCTCGTCGAGCCGGTCGCCGACGGGGCCCGCCCCGGCGACGGTGGTCAGCTCCCCGGCCTCCGCGGCGAGTGTCTCCGCCTCCCGCTGGTGGCCGGTGAAGGCGTCCCCGCGCCGGAGGAACGCGACGGCCCGCTGCGCGGCCGAGGCGATGTCGGCCTCGACGTCAGCGGCGAGCGCGTCGATGCTCTCCGTGTCGGCGTACCGCATCTCGCTCAGCGTCACCAGGCGCCCTTGCGCCTGACGCAGTTCGGTGATCCGGCCTATCCACTCCTCGGCCGAGGCGGGCGCCTCGCCCCGGATGCGCCGGACGAGCCGGGTCACCTGCTGTGCGGACTCGGCCAGCGCGTCGCTCGCCTGCCGGGTGAGCGCGGTCACGGCTTCGAACTCGTCGAGGACCTGCGCAGCGGTGCCCCGCAACTCGTCGAGCGCACCCCGCAGGTCGCCCGTGTCCGGTTCGCCCAGCCAGTGGTGAGCGTCATGGGCACGCTCGCACGCGGCGACCAGCGACTCGTACACCGCGCCGGCGGGCGTCAGCTCGACGGCCTGCCGGGCGATGCCGAGGCAGTCGGAGATGCCCCGGACGAGGTCCGCGTTGCCGATCCGGGCAAGCGGCCCCTCGCCACGCGGCGCCACATGGGTGTCCGCCACGTACGGCGTCCGCCAGATCTGCGCCGGGTGCGTGCGGCCGGGCTGCCCGTCCTCGGCCCGCAGCACGACCATCGTCCCGTCGTCGAGGAGCGCGTACCCGTGGCAGGAAACGGGGGTGGCGACCTCCTGGCGGATGCGGTTGTACGGGAGGAGCAGGCTTCGGCCGGACTCCTGAGCGTGGAAGGCGAAGAGGATGTCCTCGCCGTTGGGGGAGCGGATCGCCCGCTCGAACGTCAGCTCCGCCGCGTCCACGTCGAAGGTCCTCACCGCTCCGGAGGCGAGACAGTAGCCGCCGGGGAACAGGACCCCCTGGTCCTCCGGCAGCCGCAGACATGCCTGTCCGATGCCGTCGAGTCTGACCACGGTCCCGGTCAGGGCGTTGAAGACCAGGTGGCGTCGGGTCTCCTCCTTGTACGGGCGGACGCGCACGACGATCAGCGCGCCCACCGTCGCGTACGCGACCTCCGCGTCGGCCAGGGACTGCAGCGGCTCGTCGACCGGCTCGCTGTGGATTCCTTCGGCGGTTTCGGTGTCGTTCTCCGTCTTCATCGTCAACGCCCCACCGGCCGTGGAGACGAAGAGCCGGCCGTCGAGCGAGACGTGCGGGTGCCGGCCGAGCACGTGGTCGTCGCGGGTCGTCTCCACCCACTGAACGTCCTGCGAGGGCGGGGAGTGGTGATCGCGCTCGCCCTGGGCGTCGAGGAAGCGTGTCTCGCCCGTTCGCCCGACGGACCAGCGGAGGACGCGGAGGTCGTCGGCCTGCTCTCCTGTCTGGAAGACCGCGAGGAGACGGCCTTCCAGGCGGCGCAGCCGCAGCAGGCGTGTCCCGCGGAAGTACCGGTGCAGACCGGTGAACTCCCGTACGAAGTCCGGGTCGTCCAGAAGGCCGGGCACCGCGCCCTCGGGCAGTGGGTTCAGCTCGCGGTCGTACAGGCCGAAGACATCGGAGACGGAGGTCTCGGCCCGGTCCGATGATGTCGTCCGGCGGCCGAGGAGCAGGACGTCCTCCCCGACGGCGACGATGTCCCGGGCCAGGCCGTTGCTCTGAGTGCGGATGCGGTCGGTGCCCGCGAGGGTCAGCTCGCCCGAACCGAACTCCGTGATCCGCGCCTGGTTGAGGGCCTCGGCGCGCCGGGCCAGCTCACCGGACTGCGCGACGAGGCGGTCGCGCAACACCGCGTACGTGTCCTGGTCGATTCCGGCGCTCATGTCGTTCGCTCCCCTGTTCCGTGATGGTTGCGGAGCCGGTGCCGCCAACCCCCGTGTGCCGGCACCGGCCCTGCCGTGACCGCTGGGCGGTCAGCTCTTGGCGGCGCCGTTGAGCGCCGTCTCGGCGCCCGCGGGGGCGCCTGCGTCCAGGACCCCGGACTTCATGACCTTCGCCAGGAGCGCGGACACACTGAGGTTCTGCACATCGGCGGTGGACAGCGAGCCCAGCACCTTGGTCAGGTCCTCCGTGAAGGACCCGTCCCCGCTCAGCCACGGACCGGCGAGCGTCCGCGCGGTCTGCGAGTGGTCGACGAAGCCGTCGACGGACCTACCGAGCGCGATCGACTGGACAAGACGGTCGAGGAAGACGGACTCGCCGCCGACGATGTTGATGTCGGCGTTCTCCAAGCCGGTCGCGAGAACGGTGGCCTGTGCCTCGGCGACCTGCCGCTGGACGTCGAGCCCGGCGAGCCGGATGTCCTTCTCGGCCTCCAGGCGGAGCCGGTACTCCTCGTGCGTACGGGAGGCCTCGTCGAGCGCGGCCATGGCGGCCGCCTTCTCGGTCAGACCGGCTGCCTCGGCCTTGAGCTTCTCCCCGATGGCGGTCGCTTCGGCCAGCGCCTTCTCCCGGATGCCGGCGGCTTCGGCGCGCAGCCGCGCCTCGGTGGCCTCGGCCTCGGCCCGCCCGGCCTTCTCGATCGCGTCCGCCTCCTTCTCCCGCACCTGCACGGCCGCGAGCCCTTCGGCGGCGGCCTCCGCCTGGATGCCCTCGGCAAGCCGGATCTTCGCGCGAGCGTCCATGTCCGCTGCCTTGTTCCGGGCCTCCGCGAGCGTGAGTTCCTCGGCGGCGCGGTGGACCGCGGCTTGCTCGGCGGCCTCCGCGGCCTTGATGTCCTTGACCAGCTTCTCCTGGGCCTCGGCCTCCGCCGCGATGATCACGGCCTGCCGCTCGCGCTCGGCCTCCTCGACGGCACGCAGCCGCTTGATCGACTCCTCCTGCTCGGCGACCGTACGGTCCACCGCGACCCGCTCCCGGACCACTTCGGCGATCTCCCGGCGCTCGGCCTCGACCTCCTTGTCGGCGGAGATACGGGTCAGTTCGGTCTCCCGGTCCCGGGCGATGACTTCGAGCAGCCGGTCCTTCTCGATCCGCTCGTTCTCGATCGCGATGACCCGCTCGCGGTTCTTCTGCGCGACCGCGACCTCGCGGGCCTGGTTCTCCCGCTGGATGCCCAGCTGCTCCTCGGTCCTGAGGAAGGCGCTCTGCGCACGCAGCCGCTCCTCCTCCACGACCCGCGCGGTCTCGGCCTCCTCCCGGGCGCGCACGGTGTCGATCTCGCGCCTCTGCTTGATCTCCGCGTCCGCCTGCCGACGCTCCAGCTCCAGGATGGCCTCGCGGGCGTCGACGTTCTGGCGGGTGATCTCCTTCTGCTCGTTCTGGCGGTACTCGTTGGTCCGGACGTTCTCGACGGCCGTCAGCTCGGTGATCTTGCGGATGCCCTGGGCGTCCAGGATGTTGCCGGGGTCGAGGTGGGAGAGCGGGGTCTGCTCCAGGTGGTCGATCGCCGCGTCCTCAAGGCTGTAGCCGTTGAGATCGATGCCGATCAGCTCGATGATCTTGAAGCGCAGCTCTTCGCGCTTGGTGTAGAGGTCGGTGAAGTCCATCTGCTTCCCGACCGTCTTCAGCGCCTCGGAGAACTTGGCGTTGAACAGCTCCTGCAGGATCTCCTTGTCGCTGGCCCGAGCGGTTCCGATGGCCTGGGCCACCTTGATGACGTCCTCGACCGTCTTGTTGACGCGGACGAAGAACGAGATGCGGATGTCCGCCCGGATGTTGTCCCGGCAGATCAACCCGTCGCGGCCGGTGCGGCTGATCTCGATCGTCTTCACCGAGATGTCCATGAGTTCGGCCTTGTGCAGGACCGGCAGGACGACCTGTCCGGTGAAGGTGACATCGACCTTTCGCATCTTGGAGACGATCAGGGCCTTGCCCTGCTCCACCTTCCGGAAGAGCCGGGTGACGGCGAAGAGCAGGGCGACGCAGACGAGCAGGACAACGGCGATCAGCACGCCGATGCCCGGGGTGATGGCATTCATGGAAAACCCCGTTGTGGATGGGAGAAAGGGGGAGTCGCGTGCGGGAGCGCGTCGTTCTGGGTCCTCGGCGCCCCTCGGGTGGCGCGTGCCCGGTCGGCCTACCGGCCTCGTCGTTCGGGAACGGCCGAGAGGCACGGCGCGGCGCCGGCCGGGAAGTCCCGTTCGGGCGGACCCGTCACCACCACGAAGTCCTGAGAGCGCGGCCCCGGTTCCGGTTCGTCGGGGACCAGGGCCGCCGGAGGCGGGACCGGTCGCGACGTCACCGGCCGGGCAGGACGCGGGAACCGCAGGGACTGCCCCATTCGGTCCTCCCGCGAAGTCTCGATGTCTTCCGGGTCCAGGCAGCTTCGCGCCGCGCGTGGCCCCTCGCGGGACCATTCTGGCCGAGTGAGAGCCTGTTCGGCATTGCCGGAAACCGGCAGTCCTTGACGTGTTCTTGATGCCTGGTTGCGGACCTTGGTGTGCGACATGCAAGTCTTGAACGGCGCGTCAGTAACTCATCAGGGACGCGTCAGGATGCGGGGAGGGTCATGGCGGAGCGAGAGATCGACGAGCAGTATCTGGACGGGTATGCCGAGATCCTGTCCAGCGTCTGCACGACGCACCGCGGGCTCACGCGCGACGAGAGGGAGACGCTGCGGTCCCGGGGGGAGCGAGCCGCGGAGGACGGTATCGGGCTACGGCGCCTCATCCGGGCCCATCTGTCCGCCGCGCAGCGTGTCCACCTCGATCTGCCGGCCGCAGCCGCCGTCCATCTGCTGAGCGCGGTCGAGCAGGCGGTGGACTCCTTCGCCGAAGGACACGAGCGGGCACAGCGCTTGGCGGTGCGTCAGGAAGAGGCGGCCAGAAGGGAGTTCATCGACGACCTCCTGTACGGGCGCAGCGACCTCGGAAGGCTGGCCGAACGAGCCGAGCGCTTCGGGCTGCTCCTCTCCCACGCCCACGCCGTGGCCGTGGCGCAGGGCCCGGAGCCGTACGGCGACGGCTACGCGGTCACCCGCACCGTCGAGTCCGCCCTCGTCGCGCGCTTCGGCAACCGCCGCATCCTGCTCACCACCAAGGACGGCCGGCTGATATGCGTCGCGCCGGCCGACGAACCCGAGGTGCTGACCTACTTCGCGAAGCAGGCGTACGCCGCCACCGACGGCGGCCAGGTCGCCATCGGCCGATCGCATCCCGGCGCCGGCGGCGTCGTCCACTCCTACGAAGAAGCACTCAACGCCCTCGCCCTCGCCACCCGCATGGACCTCAACGATCCGGTCCTGCACGCCGCCGACCTGCTCGTCTATCCCGTCCTCACCCGGGATCGGCAGGCCATGGCGGACCTCGTACGCAGCGTCCTGGGCCCGCTCCAGCAGGCCCGCGGCGGCGCGCAGCCGCTCCTGGACACCCTCTCCGCGTACTTCGACACCGGCTGCGTCACCGCCCAGGCAGCCCGCCGCCTCAACCTCAGCGTGCGGGCGATGACCTACCGCCTCGACCGCATCCACCGCCTGACGGGCGCCGACCCCGGCGACCCTGTCCAGCGCTACACCCTCCAGACCGCCGTCGTCGGCGCCCGCCTCCTGGGCTGGCCGGGTCAGGAACTGTAGGGGGCGGAGACAGGTCAGTTGCCGGCACTTGCAGCGATGCTCCAACCGACGAACAGCGCCATCGGCATACCTATGAGGGCGGCTGCCAACCACCAGCCCACCCGGGTCGAGGTCTTGCGCCCGACCGCGTAGGACAGCAGCGCCATGGGCAGGGCGAGGACGAGCAGGACGAAGATGACGATGACACCGACCGCCATGCGTGATCCTCCCTTTCCATGAGAACGCGGGCCGCCCAGCTGGTGGCCCCCGGTCAGACTTGCCGACCCTACGTTGTGCGGTTCCTTGGGCATCCATTGGCCCGATGCGTCGCGGGCGGTGCGGGCCGCGAGGGGGGAAGGGCTGATCGCAGGCCCTGAGAGGTATGCGCTGCGCTCACCGAGAGGGAGATCGGTGAGCTGAGGGCTGAGATCGCCACCATGAAAGAAGGTGGGTACTACTGATGGAAGGTCGGCGGATGAACCGGGCCGAGGTCACGGATGTCTTTGTCTTCGCGAAGGGGGACGGTGCCGTTTACATCGACCCCGTCGAGGGGGACATCAAGGCGGGGGACCGTGTGAAGATCCTCCGCGAGGGCGTGAAGGTCGCCGAGGTCGTCATCTTCCCGCGCGACGGCAGCGCGGCCGGCGCGGTTCGAGCCGGTGGACGTGCGCATGCCCTCGTGAAGGGATTCGTCTGCGTCGTCGGTGACATCATCGAAGCCGAGTGAACGGCACTTCGGCGAGCTGAGCCCGCCAACAACTCAGCCTTGCAGGCCACGTTCGATTTCGCGTCGTGCGACGGCGGGCGGCCGGGCCCTGTGAGAGGTCCCGGCCGCTGGTGTGCGTCGTGGTCGTGGTCGTCAGTTTCCGGTTGCGTACGGGGAACTGCCCGCGGTCGTGCGGATGGTCGGGAGTGCGGAGTACAGGCTGGCACCGGGGCAGAGCGTGGCGTAGCCGTCGCGGTGTCCGGAGATGGTGTTCAGTGTGGCGGCCTGGCCCTTGGTCCACACTCCGGTGTCCGCCGCGGCGGTGAGCGTCACCTTCGCCTCCGGGTCGACGCCGTGCAGGCCGAGCTTCCAGGCGGCGAGGTCGGCGATGGCCTGCTTGGCCGCGGCCGTCGGCGTGCCGCCGTTCTCGTAGTCGCCGAGGAGCGAGATGCCCGAGGAGTAGCTGTTGAAGCCGTAGGTGTGTGCCCCGAGGACGGGCCGGTCCACGCCGCCCGCACGGCCCTCGAAGACCGTGCCGCACTTGTCGACGAAGAAGTTGTAGCCGATGTCGTTCCAGCCGTTCGTCTTCACGTGGTACGTGAGGATCGCGCGGATGATGGCCGGCGAGTCGGCGCACGCGTAGTCGTTCGTCCCCGCGGTGTGGTGGACGAAGACGGCGTCGACCTTGTTCAGGTACGAGGGCGGGTTCTGGACGAGCGACTCGTCCGCGCCCCAGGCGGCGCGGCTGACGACGGCGGGGGCGGCCGGAGCGGTGCTGCTCGGCTCCGGGGTGCCGCTCGGCCCGGTGGGGGAAGCGGGCTCGGTGGGCTCCTGCGTGGGGACCGTGCTGGGGGTCGGGTCCGTGGGGGCCGTGCTGGTGGGGGCTTCGGTGGGTTCGGTCGAGGGGGCTTCCGTGGGCGCCTCGGACGGGGTCCCCGTCGGAGTCCCCGTGGGCTCGTCCGTCGGGTCTTCCGTCGGGTCCGTGCCCGGGGCGGACTCGGTGGGCTCCTGCGTGGGCGGAACCGTGTCCGTGGGCTCGGCGGGGGAGGCCGTCGGCTCCTCGACCGGTGGCTGCGATGTCTCGCCGCCCCCGGAGCCGCCTGTCGTGTCGCCGGGATCAGCGCTGGGGGAGGCGGGGCTGGTCTCCGTGGCGTCGGGCGAGGCGCTGGGCTTGCCGTTCACCTTGTCGTTCGGCTTCCCACTGCCCTTGCCGCCGCCGTTGCCCTTGCCCTTGACCGTCTCGCCGGGGTCGATCAGGTCGAGGCGGAGCGCTTCGGGTACCGCGGTCTCTTCGCCGTCCGCGACGACCCGCGCCTCGACGCCGTCCGAAGGGCCGACCCACAGCGGCTCCGAGGCGCCACGTACGTCCGACGCGCCGCCCTCGGCGGATTCCGGTGCCCGTACGTCGAAGTCGAGGTCGCGCCACGCGCTCCACTCGCCGGTGGCCGCCTTGCGGGTACGTATCTGGGCTGTGCCCTCGAAGGTGTCGCCGCTGTCCTCCCACGAGACGCCGACGAGCGAGAACGACTGTGTCGCGGTGCGTGGCAGTGCGCGCTTCTTCGGGTCCTTCCCGTCCAACGGCAGCGCATGCGCCGCCGCCTGGCGCGAGCCGTCATCGGGACCGGCTGTTTCACCGCCTCCTGTCACGGCGACGGCCGTCACACCCGTGCCCGCCAGGACGACGACTCCTGCCGCCAGCCAGACCGCGCGCCTCTTCCCTGTCGCCCGCCTTGCGCGGGCCCCTCTCGGACTCATGTCCCATCCCTCGTACGCAACTGATCAGTATCGGTGGCAGGTCGCGAGAAACCAGGCGGTGACCGCTCGGCTCCACCGGCTCATGGACCCAAACCCGCTGTGCATGCGCAGAGTTCGCCCCGAGCCTCCGCCGCACAGCGCAGCGGTTATACATGACGCGGCTGCGCAGGCACACGCGGGCGGACAAATGGGGCGCGGGTGTCCTGAGCTGCCTTGCGTGTCACTTCTCGGCTTCACCCGTGGGTGGTTCGCCGGTGTGTCTCGCGTGTCCGAACGTGCCTAGGGCGGTGGCGCGCCCGCGGAGCCGACGCCGAGCGGCTCGGGTCCCGGTAGTGCCTACCCGAGCGTCGCGAGGGCCGGGCCGTCGGGTCGCACGGTGATGCCGTACGTGGCCTCGGTCGGCGCCGAGCGGAAGCGCGGTACAGGGGCGGACAGGAGGTGATCGAGGAGAACGGTCGACTCCCGCAGGGCGAACTGCAGACCCAGGCACGCCCGTGGCCCGATCCCGAACGGGAGGTAGCTCCCGGGGTTGCCGGGGCGGCGCCCAGGGGTCGTGAAGCGGCCCGGGTCGAACCGCTCGGGGTCCTCCCAGAGGCCGGGGTCCCGGTGGGTGAGGTACGGGCAGACCAGGACGTCGGTTCCCGCCTCGACCCGGTGGCCTGCGAGGACGTCGTCCTCCGCGGCGGAGCGCGGCAGCATCCAGGCCGGCGGGTAGAGCCGCAGTGTCTCGTGGACGAGCGCCTGGACGGCCTGGCGCCGTTCGGGAGACCCCTCGGCCCCCGCGGCGAGAGCCCGCTCCCGAGCCCCCGGGGCGCGGTCCAGGAGGAGGTGGAGCCACGTCAGGGTGGTGGCGGTCGTCTCGTGGCCGGCGACGAGGAGGGTGACCAGCTCGTCCCGGATCAGCCGGTCGCTGTACGCGGGGTGCGTCCCGGCCGCCTCGACCAGGACGTGCAGCAGGCCCGGGCCGTCGGGCGGCACCGCGTCTCCGTCCCGGACGGCGGCGATGGCCCGGCTCGCCACGGCGTCGATCCGCGCCAGCTCGTCGGCGACGACCCCTCGGGCGGCGGCGCCGTCGGAGGGAAGGCTGGGCAGCGCGGCCACCACGGCGGGCACGGCGTCGAGTTCACGCTCCGTCAGGGGGTCGAGAGGGTGTCCCGTCAGGGAGCGCCAGATGGTGTCCAGGGCGAAGCGGCGCATCTCCTCGCCGACGTCGAACACCTCTCCCGTACGGGCGTACGCGGCCCAGCGCGCCGCGGCGGTCCGGGCGGCCCCGTCGATCCGCTGCTCGTAGCGCCGCATTCCCCTGCCGGTGAACTGTGCCTGCAGCAGCTTCCGTTGCCGCTGCCAGGCCTCGCCCGTCGCGGCCAGCAGGCCGTCGCCGATCAGCAATCGCGCACGGTGCGAGCGCTTGACGTACCGATCGGGACGGAGCGCGAGCACGTGCTGAACGGCCTCCGGGGCGGTGACCAGGAGGGTCGGCCGCGGGCCGAGCCGGAACAGAGCGAGGCCGCCGAGCCGTTCGCGGGCCATGGCGAGCAGGTCGACGAGTTCCCCTCCGTCGGCCTGCCACCGCCGGACGAGGGCGGGGTCCAGTTCGGGGACGGTGTCGAGGCGGGCGGTCATGTCCACGGGATGCTCCTGTTCGACGGCTGTACGTCGGCACGGACCGGACACGGGGCGGGGGCGGACGAAGCCAGGGCGTGAGGCAGGGCGTGAGGCGAGGGTGAGGCGAGCGTGAGGCGAGTGTGAGGCAGGGCTGCGGTACGAACGGCGCAGCACGCACTGTAGGAGAGCGGGCGCGGTGGACGACAGACCACCACACCCGCTCTCCGTCAGACGGACGCGTCAGGTCAGACGCGGTCCGCCGCGATCAGCACGTACTGGAACGAACCGTCCTTGTACGAGTTGATGAACGCCTCCTCGATTCCGGTGACCAGGGACGACGTGGCCCGCAGCTCCCAGTAGGGGAGGGTCGCCGGAGTCAGGTCGACCACGGCCTGCGGTACGAGACGGTTGTCGGCCATGGCGCGCAGGTACTCCCGACGGGAGTGGATGTTGCACTCGAAGTGCGCGTTGATCTGGGAGACCCACTTCGAGGGCTGGCCGTAGCGCGGGTTCCAGCAGCCGGTGATGGTCACGTAGCGACCGCCGACCTCCAGGACGCGGGAGTGCTCCGCGAACAGGTCCTGCAGGTCGACGTACATGCTCGACTCGTTGTTCCACGAGGCCGCCGCCTGCCCCGTCTCGAAGGGCGTGTCGAGCATGTTGCAGACCCGGGCGTGGACGGAGTCCTCGATGCCGAGTTCACGGGCCCGCTGGTTGGCGAAATCGGCCTGCGTGGCCGAGAGGGTGACGCCCTCGACCTTGCAGCCGAACCGCTGGTGGGCCATGACCATCGAACCGCCCCGGCCGCAGCCGGCGTCCACGAGCGTGTCGTCAGGACCGACGGAGCCGAGGTGGTCCAGGAGGACGTCGGTCTGCGCCGACTCCAGGCGGTGCAGTTCGGCGATCAGCTTCTTCTCGTAAGCGCTGTCCTCGACGTCCCCGAGGGCGGCGTGGTCCACGTCGCCGATGCCGTAGTGGTGGTGGTAGAGCCCGTCGACGTCGCCGAGCCGCAGGTTCACGGGCCGGGCCTCGTTGTTCCAGTAGCGGGCGATGTCTCCCTGGTAGGGCGTCGCCGGCGCGGGGATGAAGGCCGAGGTGCCGCTGACGGTCGGGAGCTGGGTGTTCGTCATGTATCGATCCGTTCTTACCAGAAATCGGGCAGGCTGTATCGGAAGGTGTTGGTCTGGTGCCAGTAGTGGTTGCCGTCCACCCACGCGGCCATGCCGTGCAGGAAGCGCAGGACGTTCGGGACCGGACAGGCGGCGGCCAGGTCGGCGGCCGCGTCCTCGAAGGCGTGCATGAGGTCGTTGTGGACCTCGACCGCCTTCAGGTAGGCGTCGCGCTCCGAGAGGTCCTCGCGCTCGGCGATCACCACGGGCAGATTCAGGTGCCGGCCGGGGCTGTTGAGCTCCTTGGTGTAGGAGTACAGGTCGTTGACGATGGTGGTCGCATTGCCGGCCAACGCGATGACCCGTTGCATGGCGGGCTGCGCGTGCAGGTCGGTCGGCAGCTCGTAGCCGCCGACGGTGTCGGTGATCGTGGGGCAGGGGCGGAAGTTGTTGAACTGCCGCATCGCCAGGTACTCCCACACCTCCGGGACGTGGTCCGTCTCGGACCAGGCCGCCTCGGCGAGGTACCCCAGGTGCAGCCGGGCCATGTCGTGCCGGAACCGGTCGGCCTGGGAGGGCGTGGACTGCTGGACGAAGTACTCCATGGCGGAGCGGTAGGCGCGGCGCGGGGCGTCCGCGTGCAGCGAATCGGCCCACCCCGGCTGGTAGTCCGCCGTCGTGTGGAGCGGGTCGAGGGCGGTGTGGGCGAGCAGGAGGCGGCCGCCGAGGCCGATGGGGGAACCTCCGTGGTCCTCGCAGTAGCAGTCGTCGACCGCGTTCTCGGCGACCATCAGCCGGGCGGCGATCATCAGGTGGTCGAGGGTCGGAGCGTCCGGATGGCAGGCGACCATGTAGCGCCCGATGGAGAAGCCGTCGAACTGGCCCTCCCACTCCTCGGGGAACAGCTCGACCTCCTCCACCGCCCAGTCCTTGATCCGGCGACTGACCTCCTCCACACGCACCGGGTCGGGCTCCTCGACCGGGTGGTGGTAGAGACCGGGGATCGGTCGACCCGAGGTCGCGGCGGCCGGCCCCGCCGCTTCCGCCGCTTCCGTCGGCTCCTCGGGGGCCGGCGGCGCAGGGGGCGCCGGGGGCTCCTCGCGTCGGGCCGGAAAGAGGCTCGACGTGCCCAGACCGGTGGGGCCGCGCAGGATCCGTTCCAGCGAGGACAGGGCAGGGGAGAGCCCGGGATCGGGCATCCGTAACTCCTTGGTGGGGTGGTGGCTGTCGGGGCCGACCGGGGAGGAGGGGCCCGGGGTGACTAGTGACGCCAGCGGGCGATCTGCACGTTCTCCAGCACGCCGAGCGCGTTGGGCACGAGGATCGCGGCGGAGTAGTAGGCGGTGACGAGGTACGACATGATCGCCTGCTCGCTGATGCCCATGAAGCGCACCGAAAGCCCCGGTTCGTACTCCTCCGGCAGGCCCGTCTGGCGCAGCCCGACGACGCCCTGGTTGTCCTCCCCGAGGCGCATGGCGAGGATCGAGCTGGCGTTCTCCGCGCTGATGGGGATCTTGTCGCAGGGCAGGATCGGCACCCCGCGCCAGGCGAGCACCTGGCGCCCGTCGAGTTCGGCCGTCTCCGGGTAGAGCCCGCAGGCGTTCCACTCGCGGCCGATCGCGGCGATCGTCCGGGGGTGGGCGAGGAAGAGCTTGGTGCCGCGACGGCGGCAGAGCAGTTCGTCGAGGTCGTCCGGGGTGGGCGGGCCGGAGTGCGGCTGGATCCGCTGCTTGTAGTCGGCGTTGTGCAGCAGTCCGAACTCGCGGTTGTTGATGAGTTCGTACTCCTGGCGCTCCCGCAGCGCCTCGACCGTGAGCCTGAGCTGCTCCTCGGTCTGGTTCATCGGCCCGTTGTAGAGGTCGGCGACCCTGGAGTGGACCTTCAACACGGTCTGGGCGATCGACAGTTCGTACTCGCGCGGCTTGAGTTCGTAGTCGACGAAGGCGCCGGGCAGTCGGGGTTCGCCGCTGTGTCCGGCGGACATCGCGATCTCGGCCTCGCCGTGACGGTTCTGCCGCCGTCGCGGCAGTGAGGTGAACTGCCGTACGTGGTGGGCGAGGTGAGGGGCGGAGGCGAGTACGGCGGCGAAGTCGGCGTGGGACAGGGTGAGCAGCGTGCCTGCGGTCTCTGCGGTGGCCGTGTAGCCCCACGTGCCCTCGCCGTCCAGGAGGGCCTGCTCGCCGAAGCGGTCGCCGTCCGCGAGCACCGCGACGCCGACCTCGTCACCGTACTTGCCGACGGAGGTCTGGTTGATCCGGCCGCGGGCGATCAGATGGATGTGCCGGGCGGGCGCGCCGCGTTCGACCAGCACCTCCCCGGCGCGGAAGTCGCGCTGGACGCACCGGTCCGCGATCGCGGTCAGCACCTCCAGGTCCTCGAAGCCGCGCAGCAACGGCAGTTCGCCGAGCTCCTGCGGGATCACCCGGACGTCCGGGCCGTCCTGGACGAACTCGATGCGCCCGTCGCCGACGGTGTAGCTGAGCCGCCGGTTCACCCGGTAGGCGCCGCCCTTGGTGTCGACCCAGGGGAGCATCCGCAGCAGCCAGCGATCGGTGATCTCCCGCATCTGCGGTGCGGACTTGGTCGTGGTGGCGAGGTTGCGGGCGGCCGCGGTGCTCAGCGACTGCCGGGACGGTGCCGCCTCGGCTTCCGGGCCGGTCTCAACGGTCATCGGACGAGAACTCCTTACGCGGGGCGAAAGTGGGAGGGGCGAGGGCGGAAAGGGGGGCGAATCATCGGGAACCGTCCGGATCCCGGTGAACAGTAGCCGCGGAATTCGCCTGGTCGCCGCGTGATCCAGGGGGAATTACCTCGATGAAGTGACCTTGATTCGTACGGGGTTTATTCGGATCACCGACGGAGTTCCGGCCACGTGACCGAGAGCCGTCGGTCATACCTCGCGGTGCGGTGCGATCACCACGGGCTCCTCGATGAGGTGCGCGGTCGGCGGTGTCGCGGGCACCGGGCGTGTCCAGGGCGCCGGGGTGGCCCGGACCTCGTCGAGCCGCCAGTCGCGGCACGTGCTGTCCAGCGCCAGCGGGTAGAGGGTGAGCGAGCCGTTCCGTGCGATGTGCATGCGGAGGAAGCCCTTGTGGTCGTCGATGGACTGCCCGGACATCTGCCACTCGGTGGGCATCCCCTTGTTCGACCACCGCACCCACAGGGCGAAGAGCAGGGAGCCGAAGGTCGCGCCGAACAGCGCGGCGACGAACACCAGGATCATCAGCACGAAGATGCCGTTCCAGGAGGACGCGAACGTCCGTGCCATCGCGGTGATGACCGCCAGAGCGGCGGCGGCCACCGCCAGCTGAAGCAGCGCGGCCAGGACCGGGCCGGACGGCGCCCTGGGCCGCCCCTCGCCCAGCAGCCCTCTCCACCAGCCGATCAGGAACGGCAGGAGGAAGAGGGCGGCGCTCGCGCAGAGCAGACCGAGCAGGTCGTCGAGGCCGGCACCCTGCAGCGCGCCGATGGGGTTGTGCCGCCCCTCGCCCAGCGCGAACGCGGCGCACATGATCAGGACGAGCACCACGTGCACCACGGCGGCCAGCACCGCGAACCCGCGGTTGTGGCGCAGGAGAAAGCGCGGCGAGAACGGGTTGGCGAGGGCGCGGGCGAGCGTGCGGGATTCCGCCGCGTCCGGGTACGTGCCGGGGGCCAGGGTGAACGCCAGGGGCCGCTCGTCCTTCTTCCGCAGGCGCGAGCCGGCCGGTGGCAGCGACAGCTCCTCGGGGAGGTGGTGCGTGGCCGCCAGGTACGCGCCGCCCAGGCCGCAGGTCACCATCTGGCGCCGCCGGGGGTTCGCGGGCAGCGGCTCGTCCGATCCGGGCTCCTCGCTCGACAGCCGTTCCTCGTAGCGCGCGTAGTGGTGCTTGTCGCCGGTCAGCCACAGCCGGATCGACGCGCCCGTGGGCCGGTACGTCCGGGTCTCCCGGTCGAACCGGTTCCGTACGACGTTGAGGTCGAACCAGTGCAGGGAGTTGAACGCGTCCGGCTCCTCGGCGCTCTCCATCCACGTGGGCACGGCACAGCAGACGATCACGCTGTCGCCCGGCTCCAGATGCCGGGACAGCTCGGTCTCGAAATAGCGCCGCTGCGGGTCGTCGATGTACGAGCCGAGCTGGCTGTCGAGGCCGACCAGCCACCAGCGCCCGGGGAGCCTCACGGCGAAGTAGCTCCGGGTCTGGCGTGTCTCCCAGCCGCCGATGGCACGATTCTGGGCGAAGATCCGCAGGAACGCGGTGAGCCCGTCGTACCAGTCGTGATTGCCCGGCAGCGCGAGCATGAGGGGCTTGTCCGGTGCGGAGGGGAGCGCGGCGCGGTAGGGGCCCTTCATCCGGTCCTCGTACGCGCCCGTCGACGCCACCGGGTACACCTGGTCCCCGCCGAGGACGAGCAGCGAGCCGCGGGGGAGCGGGCCGTGCCGGGGCAGGGCGAGGGTGTCCGCGCCCAGGACGGCCGCCACCGAGGCCGTCGCCTCGAAGCCGTCGCCGAGGTCCGCGACGAAGTCGATCCAGATCTCCTGCGCCTCGGGGTCCGCGAGCGGTGCCGACAGGGGCTCGACCTCCAGGGCGCCCTGGATCTCGCGCTTGTCGGAATAGCCGGCGAACATCGCTGCCATGGCGACCTTGACGGCCGTCCTCGTCAGTTCCTTCGGCGCCAGCCAGCGCACAGGTTCCCGGGGGGTGAACCTGAGTGCCTCCGCGTGCTTTCGCAGTTCCTGGAAGTCCACGACGGCTCCTCCTCGGTCACAGGGGGGACCAGGGCAGGACGTTCTGCGCGTACACGTCCCACAGCCTGCCGGTGAAGAACTGGCCGAAACGCCCGAGGGCCGCCGCTCTGCCGGGCAGCGTCGGTGCCTCGACCCGGAAGGTGGTGAGCTGCTTGAGGAAGTCGGCGGGTCGGATGCGCACGGTCCCCGAGGCCACCGTCTCGGCCCCGGACTCCTCGTGCGCGTCGACATGGCCGCGCAGGACGCGGGTGTGGAGGACGGAGGTGTCCTTCCAGACCCCTCGGCGCGAGTCCTCGCTGACGTCCTTGTACCCGCTGAGGGTGAGCGGGTGACCGGCCCGGTCGGTGACGTACGCCCGGTAGAGCATCCGCAGGTGCTGGGGGCCGGAATGCTCCACGAACAGCTGGAAGGTGCCCCGCTCGATCGGAAGCCGCCCACCCAGCTCCTGACAGACGATCTCCCCGCGCAGGGCGGCCTCGTGCGCAGGATCGAGGAGGAAGCGGTCCACTCCCTGGATGTCGACGGTCACGTGGAGCGCGATGTCGGCCGTCGTCCCGTTCTCCGGCGGGACCTCGGCCGGGGCGGCGTGGTCGCCGAACACGACCTGCCCCACCATGCGTTCGGTGAAGCGCAGCCGGGTCGGATCGTCGGGGCGGCCGGGAGCGGCGCCCGGCTTCCAGGGAATCCCCTGCTCCGTGCACCAGGAGCGGGCGTCCCGCACTCCGAGCTCGACGGCCTGGGCGAACCGGTCCCGGGAGAAGTTGATGAGGTAGTTGAGGGGGACCTCGCCGGCCAGCATCCGGACGTCGATCAGGCGCCCGAACTCGCCGTCCTCCCCCCGGCGCAGCGCCGCGTTGCTGGCCTCGATCCGGCGCAGCCAGTGCTGCAACTGGCCGTTGGCCGTCGTCTCGATGATGTGGAAGTAGTTGGCGACGAAGCCGTCCCGCCAGCGGTGCCGACGGCTGACCGTCCAGATGATCCACAGCTCGTCGCAGCCCCGGCGGATCGCCTCCTCGACGTTCCCGTCGGTGAGATAGACCGGGTCGATGTAGGTCTGCCCGTCGATGACGACAGGAGGGAACCACATGGGCAGCGACACCCCGGCGCAGAAGCGCTCCTCGTCCATCCGGTCGGCGGTCACCGCCTCCAGTTCGTTGGCACTGAAGTTGTAGAGGTTGAAGGTGGCCTCACGGTCCGTGGCCCGGATGCGGTCCCAGTCGAGCCCCCAGCCCGGGAAGACGCGGCGCCGGTAGCCGTCCAGCGTGAAGAGGGAACGGGCGTACGGCCCCTTCGCCCACTCGCGCCAGTTCGGGGTGACGCCCTTCAGCGGGGAGAGCCCGCGCCAGTTGTCCGCGATCTCGCGCCCGGACATCCCCTGGCAGTACATCGCCAGGTTGAATACGCCTCCACTGGCGCCGTCCGCGTGATCGAACGTCAACTCCGCTTCGTCGAGAAGCACTTGCAGGACACCCGCCTGATAGGCGACCTTCAGGCCGCCGCCGGCGAGGATGAGTGATCTGCGCGTCATGGGGGCCTCGCCGGTGGTCACTGATCCTCGATGATGCGGTCGGCCGACCGGTCGGCCAGCGCCGCGATGGTGAGCGAGGGGTTCGGACCCACGGGACCGGGCAGCACCGAGCCGTCGGCGATCGACAGACCCGGATAGCCGAAAACCTGCCCGAAAGGGTCCACCACGCCCTCGCGCGGGGTGCGCCCCATCGGCGCGCCACCCACGGGATGCACGGTGATGAGCCGGTTGAGCAACCACAGGGGGTTCGCGGCGTACCGTCCGCCCAGACTGTGCGACACGGCCCGCATGGTCTCGTTCATCTGCCTGAAGTAGGCGTCGGACGCGGCCAGTTTCCAATCGAGGTCCAGATGCCCGTCACGCAGGAACATCCGCCCGTTGGGGACGTCCCGTCCCATGCCGAGCAGCGGCAGGGACGTGGCGGTGAACAGCCCCTTGCCCATGGCGTCGTTGAGCTGCCGTCCCACCCGGCTCTTCGCCGTCCGGGTCAGCCGCGACCACCCCCGGCGCAGCAGGAACCGCGCGACCCGGTCGGTGAGGGTGAGGACGTTCTGCTCGACGAGCCAGTTGAGGAACTCCGGGTAGCCGGCGTCCTCGATGTAGAAGCCCCTGTCCCTCGCACCGCTGCCCTTGCGGTCCACCCGCAGGGCACTCGTGATGACCGGGCCGAAACTCGGCTCCAGGAGGCGGGGCACCGTCTCCGCGGGCAGGTCCGGATGGGGCCTGCGCGCCTTGAACACCAGGCCGAGGAAGTCGCCGTTCCCGGAGAAGCGCGTGCCGAGGGCCGGGCTGAGCGCGGGGAAGGCGCTGCGGTTGCGCATCAGCAGATACGTGGTGCCGAAGGTGCCGGCGGAGAGGATCAGCCGCCGCGCCCTGACGGTGTGCCGCACGGGAGGCGGGCGGTCTCCGTCTCCGGCGGCGTCGTGCTCCAGGTACGAGATCAGGAACCCCTCCGGGACCGGTTCGAACGAGCGGACCTCGCACAGGGTCCGGATGTCCGCCCCGAGCCGGTCGGCGGCGCTGAGGTAGGTGAAATCCAAACTGTTCTTGCTGCCGAAGTTGCAGCCGAGGTCGCACTCACCGACGAGCCTGCACGCGTAGCGCGGGGCGTGGTGCAGATTGTCCGCACCGCCTTCGAGCGGAGCGCCGGGCACCGGTGGGTCCCCGAAGGAGACGGCCAGTTTCGGAAGCTCCCAGGGAAGCCCGAGGCGCTCGGCGGCCTCACGCATCGCGAGGGTCTTGGGCGTGCTCCGGTAGGGCTCGACATCGACGGGGTACCGCTGGGCGCCCATCGCCGTCTCGACAGCCCCGTAGTGCCGTTCGAGGTCCTCGCGCGTGACGGGCCAGTCCTCGCGCCCGCCGTCGAACGACTCGTGCACGAACCAGCTCTCCGGCTTGCGGATCAGCACGTTCGCGTAGATCAGCGAGCCGCCGCCGAGACCGCTGGACACCAGGGCGTCCATCGTCGAGAAGCTCCACATGTCGTACATCCCGTACAGGCGGGAATCCGGGTCCCAGAAGTTCTTGGCCGTCTCGTGGGGACTGCGCGGGAAGGACCCGGGAGGGAACCGCTTCCCCCGTTCGAGAACGCAGACACCGAGACCGGCCTGGGCCAGGCGGAACGCGGTCACCGATCCGCCGAATCCCGACCCGACGACGACAGCGTCGAAGACGTCCACGCTCGCCACCTCTCGGAGACGAAGCCGCATTCCCTGCCCTTACTGCCCCCGTCGGCGGCTGCTCGCACGCACGACCTCTCTCCATCGTTCACCCACCGGCCGTGACGCGCACGTCGAAGGGGACGGGCAGCGGGACGCCCCCGGACCGGTTGACCGGGCGTCAGCGGGTCGGGGCGTTCCCTCGGACGGGTCGGCGGGCTCGCCCGGGCGGATGCGGCGCCGTCCAATGGACGGGCGGGCGGGATCGGGAGGCCGGATGACGTGGGCGAGCCGGGTGCGGAGCATCCGGAGGGGTGCCGAGAGCCGCTTTCCCGTACTCACCGAGCTCACGAGCAGGCTGATGAGCGGGAACCTCCTGGACGCCGGCACCCGACTGGCGGCCCAGGCGTTCCTGGCCGCCGTGCCGCTCCTGTTCGCCCTGGCGGCCTTCGCCCCCGTCGGCGTACGCGACCAGATGCGCGACTCCCTGCGGGAGGTGTTCGGGCTGACGGGCGCATCGGACGAGGAGCTGAAGAAGGTCCTCGACGGCTCCGACGCCGAAGGGCTGCGGGACACCACCGGTGCCGTGGGCGCGCTCGTGGCGCTGGTGTCGGCCACGAGCTTCAGCCGCGCCATGGCACGGGTGTGCGAGCGGGCCTGGGGGCTGCCCAGGGCGAGCACACGGATCGCCGCCTGGCGGTGGGCGGTGTGGCTGCTGGCCCTGGTCCTCGTCGTCCTCCTCCAGGAGCCGATCCGCAGCGGCTTCGGGACGGGCGGATGGCTGGGCCTGCCGCTGTACTTCCTGGTCAGCACCGGGGTGTGGCTGTGGACCCAGCACCTCCTGCTCGTCAACCGGATCCGCTGGCTACCGCTCCTGCCCGGCGCCCTGCTCGCCGCCACGGCCACGACCGCCCTCGGCCTCACGGCACGCCTCTACATGCCGGGCGCCCTCAACCGGGCCCTGGGCGAGTACGGCTCGCTGGGTCTCGTCCTGACGATGCTGTCGTGGCTGATCGTGGTGTGCGCCGCGCTCACCTTCGCGTTCACCATCGGCGCCGTACTCGCCCAGGAGCCCCCGCTCAACCGCCACCTCGGAACCGACGGCAGGACCGACGGCGAAGCCGACGGCAGGACCGACGGCGAAGCCGAGGACGAAGCCGACGGCGGAATCGACGATGGACCCGACGGCGGGACCGCAGACGGACCCGACGGCGGGACCGCGGACGGACCCGCCCTCCGCACGGACCGCCCCGACGGCTGACGCGCGCTCACCCGGACGGAGCAAGCCCGATCGTGCCCGTCCCGAACGGGGACCGAGGGTGGGAGGGACGCGTCGGCCATCGCCCGGCAGGTGCGCGAGGAGAGAGGGAGAGCCCGAGCGATGACCGGGAACGAGCACTCCAGGCCGGCCGAGCAGGGAATCGTGCGGGGCAACGAGGAGGTCCTGCGGCGTCTCCCCTTCGACGACACGCGCGACTTCGACGACGCCCGACGCGGCTACATGGGGACGGCGGAGGAGACGGTCGTCCGCGACGCCGAGGGGCGCACGGTCTGGGACCTGGAGGCGTACGACTTCCTCCAGGGGGACTGCCCCGACACGGCCAATCCGAGCCTCTGGCGACAGAGCAGACTCGCCGCCGAACACGGCCTCTTCGAAGTCGTCGAAGGCATCTACCAGGTCCGTGGCTTCGACCTCTCCAACATGACGGTCGTCGAGGGCCAGGAGGGCATCCTGGTGATCGACCCCCTCATCTCCGCCGAGACGGCGGCGGCGGCCCTCGCGCTCTACCGCGCCCACCGGGGTGCCCGGCCGGTGACCGGTGTGCTCTACACCCACAGCCATGTCGACCACTTCGGCGGTGTGCGCGGCGTGGTGACGGACGCCGACATCGCGCGGGGCGTCCCGGTCGTCGCGCCGGTCGGCTTCCTGAAGCACGCCGTCAGCGAGAACGTGTACGCGGGCACGGCGATGGCCCGCCGCGCGGCCTACATGTACGGTGCCGTGCTGCCGACGGGGGAGCGGGGGCAGATCGGCGCCGGCCTGGGGCAGGCCACCTCGACGGGTTCCGTCGGGCTGATCGCGCCGACCGTCGACGTCACCGGCACCGGCCAGACGGAGATCGTGGACGGCATCCGCATGGTCTTCCAGCTGACGCCAGGTACCGAGGCACCTGCCGAGCTGAACATCCACTTCCCGGACCACGGCGCGCTCTGCATGGCCGAGAACGCCACCCACAACCTGCACAATCTGCTCACCCTGCGCGGAGCGGAGGTGCGCGATCCACGGGAGTGGGCACGGTACCTGACCGAGGCCGTCACACTCTTCGGCGCCGTCACCGACGTCGCGTTCGCCTCGCACCACTGGCCGGTCTGGGGGCGCGAGCGGGTCGTCCAGTACCTCTCCGAACAGCGCGACGTCTACGCCTACCTGCACGACCAGACCCTGCGCATGCTCAACCTGGGGTACACACCGCGGGAGATCGCCGAGGAGATGCGGATGCCGCCGGCCCTGGAGCGGGCCTGGCACACCCATGGCTACTACGGCTCGGTGAGTCACAACACCAAGGCCGTCTACCAGCGGTACATGGGCTGGTTCGACGGCAACCCGGCCCACCTGTGGGAGCATCCGCCCGTCGAGAGCGCCACACGGTACGTGGAGTTCATGGGCGGCGCCGACGAGGTGCTGCGCCGCGCCCGCGAGTCGTACGCGCGGGGCGACTACCGCTGGGTCGTCCAGGTGGTCGACCACGTCGTGTTCGCCGACCCCGGCAACGCCGCCGCCCGCGAGCTCCAGGCGGACGCGCTCGAACAGCTGGGGTACGGCAGCGAGAACGGCACCTGGCGCAACTTCTACCTCACGGGAGCGATGGAGCTGCGGGAGGGCCCCGCCGGGACGCCGACGGTCGTCGCCTCGCCCGACGTGCTGCGCGCGCTCACCCTCGACCAGCTCTTCGACTCCCTCGCGATCAGGGTCGACGGGCCGCGCTGCTGGGACGCGGACATCTGCGTGCGCTGGAACATCACGGCGGGCGACCCCGTCACGCTCCGGCTGCGCAACGGCGTCCTCACCCACGTCACCGGCACCGGCCCGGCCACGTCCGAACCGGACGTCCGGCTGACCCTGGACGAGGAGTCCCTGCGCGCCGTCCTGCTGGGCGTCACCCCCCTGCCCGATCTCATCGAGCAGGGCAGGGCGACGGCCGAGGGCGACCTGACGAAGGTGGCCGAACTCTTCGGACACCTCGCCGATCCGGACCCGGACTTCGCCATCGTCACGCCGTGACCTCGGGCACCCCTGACGTCACGTGCGCGGTGCCCTCGGCAGGTAGTACGGGCGGTGGTGGGCCGCCACCGGGGGTGACTGGTAGGTCCAGGCGCCGGTGGCCGGGGTGGTCGGGGGGAGGACGGTGCGGAGGTCGTCGCCGAGGGTGGCGGCCGGGGTGTGGAGCGTCAGCCGGGTGCGGTCGGCGTGTTCGGGGGCCGTCAGGTCGTACCAGCGGTACGGCTGGGAGAGGTTCATGGGGCCGGCGAGCAGACGGCCCTCCGGGTCGGTGCCGTAGCCGGTGATCGGGGCGGAGTTGGCGGCGACCGAGGAGAGCCCGTCCAGGGCGGCCGTGAGGTCGAGCAACGGGCTCAGGCCCTTCTCCAGCGCGTCGCCGGGACCGATCGCCGCCGCGTTGCACCGCACCGTCCAGGTGTCGCCCGCCGGTCCGTTGAGGGACGGCAGCCCCACCTCGAACCAGCCCGGGTGCTTGGGTTCGGCGTAGAGCTCGCGACCTGCCCTGATCGCGAACGGGTTGTCGCACACGACGTGCAGGCGGGCGATGCCGAGCAGTTTGGTCTGGTCCCAGCCCTTGGCGTACTGCGCGTAGGTCAGCCGCGGCAGTCGGTGGCGCTCGGCCGTCGGGAAGGCGATGACGTTGAACTCGATCTCCTGCGTCACCCCGCCGCCGAACACGTACTGCGCGAAGTACAGCTGGTAGTTGAGCGAGACCAGCGCCCGCCCGTCCTCGAACGTGGCCGCCGTCAGGTCCGGGTGTTGCTTGGCGAGCAGCGCGCGGACCGGTTCCGGCTCGACCAGCCAGTCGACGCCCAGCTGGTGCAACGCCCCGTAGTGGAAGGGGAGCCGGAACGGCTCGGACACCGGAGGGAGAGGGAGATGGGAGGTCATGCCTGGGCTCCTCGGCTCGGAAGGGGGGTGTGCGGGGGCCGGGCGACGGACACCGGGTCGTCGCGGTGCGCCAGCTCCCGCTCGATCCGTTCGGCGCTCCGCAGGGCGAGCGCCGCCATCGTCAGCGTCGGGTTCGAGGTGGCCACCGACGGCATGCTGCCGCAGCCGACCGCGTACAGGCCGGGGTGCTCCCAGCAGCGCTGCCAGGAGTCGACCACCGAGGTCGCGGGGGAGTCGCCCATGACGTGTGTGCCGGCGGCATGGCCGGCCCCGCGGTAGCCGTACGTACGGCCGCCGTGCTCGAAGCGGCCCGGCCACTGAGTCACCGGTGCGTACTCCGTGTGGTCCTCTGCGCCGAGGAGGGCGAAGATCTGCTCGGAGACCGCGCGCGCCGCCGCCATGCCCTCCCTCACGTGCTCGTCGAGGTCGTAGGTGACCAGCGGCAGCGGCAGGCCCGACGCGTCCCGCTCGGACGGGTGGAGCGTGACCCGGTTCGACGGATCGGCGGCCTGCTCCATCTCGAACTGCAAGGTGAACTGGCGGCGCAGACGGCTCCCGACCGCCCGCCGCAGATCCGCTCCCAGCAGGCCCCGGTCGGTGAGGAAGTGGTCGACGTCCGTCTCCACCGGGCCCTTCGCCCAGGACCAGCCCCACGTCCCGAACTCCACGCGGAACGGCGCCCGCAGCCGGCGCGCCGGACCGGCGCGGAAGCCCTCGAAGCCCGACACCGAGCCGGGACCCCGGTACGACCCGGTGTCCTCGGGCATGAGGCCCCAGGTCAGCAGGACCGGATGGTCCATCAGATTGCGGCCCACCTGGCCACTGCCCCCGGCCAGTTCAGAGAGGAGGAGCAGCCGCGCGTTCTCGACGGCGTGCGCGGCCAGCACGACCACGTCGGCGTGGACGACCGAGACCTCCCCGTCGTATCCGGCGTACTCCACCCCCGTCGCGCGCCCCCGCCCGTCCACGAGGACCCGGCGCACCACCGACCGGTCCTGGAGGGTGACGGTCGCGCTCCAGCGGCCCTGGGTCTTCAGCGGCGTGTACTTCGCGTACGACGGGCAGTGCGGGATGCAGCTCGCGTTGCCCACGCACCGGCTCTCCGGGTCGGCCCGACCGTCCCGCCCGCGCGGCACATAGCCGCGGCCGCCGTCGTACCGGGGGTCGGGGATCCCGTTGCGGGCGTGCGGAGTACCGACCACCCTCAGCTCGACCTCCCGCAACGCGACCGGGTCCTTGACCCGCCGCCCGTCCAGACGGGCGGCCAGCAGCCGGTCGAGACGGGCGGCCGGCAGCGGACGCATCGGGAAGACGTAGTCGTCGGGGAAGGGCAGACCGAGCCGCTCGCGCTGCTCGCCCGTGTCGGCGGCCACCCCCAACTCCGCCTCCGCGGCCCGGTAGTGCGGCTCGAGGTCCTCGTACGCGAGCGGCCACCGCCGCCCGTACCCGAAGGCCTCCGTGTCGAAGTCCTCCGGGAGCATGCGCGGCGCGAGGCCCGTCCAGACGTTGCCCGTACCGCCGTTGGCGCGGACGTAGCCGCTGGCGTAGGGGAGCGGACCGTTCTGCCGCAGGTGGCCCGAGGCCCGGAAACCGGGCGCTTCGGCCGTGCCGACGAGGTCCGTCACCTGGGGCGAGGGGGCGGCCGGATGGGGCAGGGGAGCGGCGGGCCCGTCCGCCGGGCCCGCTTCGAGAACCAGGACCCGGCGGCCGCCGGCACCCAGCCGATGCGCCACGAGCGAGCCGGCGATCCCGCCGCCGACGACGATCACGTCGTACCGGCTCACCGGACGCCCTCCTCGACGACCTCGCCCGCGTCGGCCCAACTCCCGTATCCACGCGGATCGGTGGCCGGGGCGCGCAGTCCGGCCGCCTTCCAGACCAGGCCCTCGGCCCGGGCGCGCGGGGACACCGCGATCGGCGGCGAGCCCGGCCAGCTGCCGGTGTACCAGAGATACGTCACCGCCCTGGCCGACTCCCGCAGTTCGCCGCTCGGTTCCCCGACGTCCTCCGGCTCGCGCAGCAGCCGTGCGTAGCGTTCCGCGCCGAGCCGCTCCACGGCCACCGACCGGTACACCTCGGTCGACCCGGTTGCCTCCAGGGCCGCCTCGTCGAATCCGGTCAGACGCGCGGACAGGGCGGTGAAGCGCTGTGTCTCGTCTCTGTGTGGCACGTGATCATCGGTGCCCGGCCGCCCGCCGGCCCATGCGGCGCGCCCCCGGAACGGCTCGATCACGACGCCGGGCTCTCCCTCGTACGGATGGCGGTCGTACGGCCTGCCGTTCGACATGCGTTCATGTGACAAGCCGTCGGGCGCCGAGCGGCGTTCGGCGACGGGCGTGAGTCTCGTGACGCCCAGGGCCCTGGGCGCCAGCACCCACGTCTCGACACCCCACCGTGAGGACGGCCACCGTGCCCCATGCCCCGTTCCGCCTCGCCGTCGCCTGCGCCACACTGGCCGCCGCCGCGACGCTCGCCGTGCCCGCGGCGCACGCCGCGCCGGCCGACGACATCCGCATCAACGAGGTGGTGACCACCGGCAGCGTCGACGACTCGATCGAACTGTTCAACAAGGGCGCGGCCCCGGTCGACATCTCCGGTTGGATCCTCAAGGACGACAACAAGAGCTCGAAGTTCACGGTTCCGGCCGGGACGACGCTCGCCCCCGGCGCGGTCCGGGCGTTCGACGTGCACGCGGCCTTCGGCCTCGGCTCCAGCGACAAGGCCCGGCTCTACCTGCCCGGCGGCGGCACCCTGGTCGACGAGTACGGCTGGAGCGCGCACTCGGCCCCCTCCTGGTCGCGCTGCCCCGACGGCACAGGCGCCTTCGCCCACGCGCCGCAGACGCTCGGCGCGCTCAACAGCTGCGGTTCCGGCGGCGGTACGAGCCCGGTGGCCTGGCCGGGCGGCAGCGCGGTCGCGACCGCCGACGGCTCGAACGTCTTCGGCGAGGATCTGAGCGGCCTGTACCAGGAGGGCTCCGTGCTGTGGGGCGCCCAGAACTCGGGCAAGCTGTGGCGGCTGGTCCGCGACGGCTCCGGCGGCTGGCGCCCGGACACCACCAACGGCTGGTCCACGGGCAAGAGCCTGCGCTACCCGGGTGGCACCGGAAGCCCCGACAGCGAGGCCGTGACCCTGACCGGCGCGGGCGCCGCGGGCGGTGCGTACGTCGCGACCGAGCGCAACGGCGACGCGTCCGGCACCAGCCGCCTGTCCGTCCTCCGCTACGACGTCGCGAGCGGCACCGGCAGCGGCCTGACCGCCGCCAAGGAGTGGAATCTGACCGCCTCCCTGCCGGCCGTGGGCTCCAACCTCGGCTTCGAGGCGATCACCTGGATCCCCGACGCCACCCTCGTCGGAGCCGGCCTGAAGGACGACTCGACCGGCGCGGCGTACGACCCGAGCCGGTACGGCCCCCACACCGGCGGCGTCTTCCTGCTCGGCGTGGAGGGCACCGGCGCGGTCCACGGCTACGTCCTCCAGGACAGCGGCACCGCCACCCGAGTCACCACGTTCGCCAGTGGGATGCCCGGCGTGATGGAGCTCCAGTGGGAGCCCCAGGCCGCGCGCCTGTGGCTGGTCTGCGACGACACGTGCGGCGGTGAGCACCGCACCATGCGGATCGGCTCCACCGGCACCTTCGCCCTCACCGCCGTCCACGCGCGGCCGAGCGGCATGCCGGACCTCAACAACGAGGGCTTCGCCCTCGCGGCGGCCGACGAGTGCGTCGGCGGGACCAAGCCCGTCTACTGGGCGGACGACAGCAACACCGGTGGCCACGCGCTCCGCAGGGGCACCCTCGCCTGCTGAGGCCCGTCGGCACGGGGCACGTCCGCGGGGCTGCCGGGGCAGCCTCGCGGACGCCGGGTCCTCAGCGGCGCCCGCGGACGCGTCGGCGCCAGGTGATCCCGCCCGGCAGCCGCACGGACGCGCTGTGCCCGCCTCCGCCGTGCCGGGTGATGTGCGCCCGGCGTGGGCCGAAGCTCAGGGACCAGCCGTGCGAGCCGATGTTCAGGCGGACCAGCTTCGGGACGAGGGTGATCTGCTTGTGGTAGTGAATCGACATGTCGGCCTCCTGGTCACCATGGTGCGGCACGGCCGCGGCGAGGCCGTCACGGCCACGCCACGACCGTGTCACCGCTCAGTGGCCGGCCGCGGGGCGCCGGCAGTCCGGTAACGAGGGCCGGTCCCTGGTGCGAACGGCGGGGAGCCAGGCCGCCGGTGGCAGCGAGCCGGACGGGAGCCGGACGCGGTACCAGTCGGTGGAGCGCGCGTCCTCCTCGTCGATGATGGGCTCCCCGCCGGTGAACCGGCAGTCGGCGACCAGGACGTCGCCGTGCCACACCCGGGTCCGCACCACGTTGTCCGCCGTGTACGGTCGCGCCGGATCGATCGCCAGGCCCAGGCTGCACCGCCGGTCCTGGTCGGCCCGCTCCCGGCAGCCGCGCTCCGCGTTGAACACCCGTACCGTGCCCGCCGTCGCGGCCGCCCGGTCCGGCGGCGTGGACGGGCCGACCCGTACCGCGTCCGCGCACAGGGTCGCGCCCGCGATCCCGCACAGCGTGGTGGCGAGGACGGCGGCGCGGGCCCGGTGCCGCAGCCGCCCCGCCCCCGGCCTCGCCCCGGGCCGCCCCCGGTGGGCGTCGATGCGGGCGAGCAGGCTCTCCGCGGTGTGCGGGGCGCGGGCCTCGTGGTTCGGGGCGAGGCAGTCGGCGGCCAGCGCCCGCCAGAACGCCGGCACCTCGGGGGCCATGCGCAGCGGGGCACGCCCCTGGCCGTACGCCTGCACCGAGGCGCCGCGCGCCATGGGGGTGGCACCGGGGAACGGCGAGCCGCCCGACGCGAACACCTCGTGGACGACGATGCCGAGCGCCCAGATGTCGGCGGTCGGCCTGACCCGCACGCCCCGTTCGCCGAGCGGCGCCCGCCAGCGCTCGGGCGGGAGGTAGTCCAGGGTGCCCATGGGCGGCGCGTACCCGTGCGTGCCGGTCAGTTCGGTGGCGAGGCCGAAGTCCGACAGCTTCACCGAGCCGTCCCCGGCCAGCAGCACGTTCTCCGGCTTGAGATCGGCGTGGACCCAGCCCGAGCGGTGCAGATGGGCGAGCCCCTCGCAGATGCCCGCGATCAGCCCGCCGCGATCGGCCTCCGGCACGCCCGCGTCCAGGAGCTCGCGCAGACTCCCGGTGGCCCGCTCCATGACCAGGACGAGCGCACCCTCCAGGGACGGGCGGTCGGGCGCCGCGAGCACGAACGACTCCACGAGACCGATCAGCCGGGGGTGGCCGGCCCGCTGCCCGAGATCGACCTCGCGCCGGGCGGACTCCACGATCCTGCGGGTCTGCAGGGGAGCGAGACCGGCCGTCGGCATGATCTTGAGCGCCACGTCGGCGGGCCCGCCGGACGACGGGTCCGCGGGCCGCGCCGCGTACACCGTGGACCAGCCGCCCGCGCCGATCAGCTCGGTCACCACCCAGTCGCCCACCGGGAAGCCGGGAGGGAGCAGATCGGACCGGTCGCACTCCGTGGTGTCTCCCGAGCCGTGCGGCCGGGTCATCGCGCCGCCTGCCGCTCCCGCCCGCCGGCCGCCGACAGGGGCGGCAGCAGCGCGAGGTGTTCCTCCCGTACGAGTCCGAAGCGCAGCGCGAGCCCGACGATCTCCTCCCGCTTGCCGTTGCGGCGGTCGCTCTTGGCGGGGTCGTGGGCGTCCTGGCCGCCGATGCGCAGCTTCTCCTCGGCGAGGTAGTCGATGTGCGAGCTGACCGCCCGAGCGGTCAGCGTGGCGCAGCCGGCGTGCCCTCTGAGCCGCTCGACGATCTGGGGCGTCGTGGGGACCGCCACCCGCGACTGGTCGCGCAACCGCGGCTCGCAGAGGGCGACGAGGACCAGGAAGTAGGTGGCGGTCTCGTCCAGGGAGTACGCGGTGACCGTGCTGTTCCCCCAGGGCAGTCCCATGGCCTCCGGGTCGAGATAGAGGTGGTCGGGGGCGAACACCTGGAAGGAGACCGTGACCTCACCGCGGGTGGGCAGCACCACGCGGGAGAACTCGAAGGGGATGGGCGCCCCGACCCGGCGCGGCGGTACCCTCAGGTACTCGCCCGCTCCCTCCGGGTTCTCCACGAGATAGCTGTGGGTCGTGCTGTGGTTCGTCAGCTGCCAGTGGTCGTCGGTCACACGGATCTCCCCGGCGAGCCGGGAGATCGCCGGGTCGTCGAGGCACAGCTCGACGGGGACCCTGGCGGAGCCCCGGCCGAAGCGGGCCACCTCGCCGGGACCGAGCCGTAAGGTCACCGCTTCACCGTGCGGTGCGGCGCCGCCTGCGCCGCCGCTCCCCGGCGGCAGATGGACGACTACGCCACTCACCGCTCCCCCGTTCCCCCGCGTCACGTGTCGGACGAGCGGAACGATACTCATCTCTCGCGGGAGTTCACCGGCGCACATCGGCCACATCGCCGGAACCGGTCCCCACCGCCGGCCGGCCCTACGGGGCGGAGCCGGCCGGTCATGCCGGTGAACTCACCGTGAGGCGTGGGAAGACGGGCCGCCGCCACACGCCCGGAAAGACGCGGGAGCCTCCGTCCCCGCCGCACGATCACGACCGCGAAGACTCCGTCCACTTGGCGCGATCCACACCCTCCTCAGAGCGCAGGGCTGCCCGACACGAGCGGCGCGACCGCACGCTCGCCGAACGCCGACCAGGGGCGCCAGCCGCCGCTCGGCCGCTCCTGGACGCGGGTCCGGAGCAGTCCCGCGACGGTGACCCCGAAGACGTGCTGCCGCCCGGTGGCGTCGAGCACCGACGTCGGTGTGGCCGCGAGCCGCAGGCCCGGCTCGCCGAACTCCCCGCCGGCAGCCCACTCCCCGCCCGGGGCGACCTGCCAGCGATGGCTGAGCCGGGCGCCGCCGGGCGACAGGGAGAACGCCTCGAGCCGGCCGTCGGCGTTGGCCGCGAACGCCGGGGCCGCCGCGGACCAGCCGAACAGCGGCAGCCACCCGGCCCAGCCGCCGCTCGCCACGGACTGCCGCCGAGCGAACGTGCCCACGCCCGAAGGGCCGATCGCGGCGACGGTGAGCCGGCCGCTGCCGTCCCGCGCGACCCGGGGCGCGGCCCCCGCCGCCGTCCCGTACGGGTGCCACGTCGCGGTCCACGGGCCGCCGGGGGTCTCCTGCCAGCGGTGGCGGATCCCCGCGCCGCCGGGGGAGAGGACGAACACCTCCAGCCGCCCGTCGGCGTTGGCCGCGACCACCGGCGGCGCGCCCGCCGCGCCGCCGAAGCCGATCTCCCAGCCGTCCCAGGCCTGCGACCCCGCCGACCGCTGCCGCCGCCGGGCGACGGAGCCCCCGCCCGGGCTCAGCGCGAAGACCTCGAGGCGGCCGTCGGCGTCGCCCGCCACGGCCGGTGCCGCGCCGGCCGGGCCGCCGAACTCCTCCCACGCGTACCAGCCGCCGTCCGGCCGCTGCACCCGGTGGTGCAGGTTGACGCCGCCCGGGGCGAGCGAGAACACCTCGAGCCTGCCGTCGGGGGTACGGCCGAGCGTGGGCACGGCCCCGGCCGGCCCGCCGAACGCCTCCCACTCCGACCAGCTGTCGGTGTGCGGGTCGGTCTGGACGCGCCGCAGCATCGACCGGTCGGCGGCGTCGAGCGCGAACACCGTGAGCCGGCCGTGGACGTCGAGAGCGGCCACCGGGTTGTCGGGGCTCTGCCACGGCGGCGGAGCGTCCCGCCAGTGCAGCGGTGCCACGTGGAGCCCGTGCCGGAACCAGCCCGCGGCGGTGGCGTACCAGGCGTCCCCGTCGCGGACCACCTCGACGGCGTGACCGGCCACATGGCCGGCGTATCCGGAGAGTTCGAAGTGGAACGGGTCCCGGGAGGCCAGCACGTCGGTGCCTTCGTAGCCGTTCCGGGGGCCGATGAACAGGTAGTACCAGCCGTCCCGTTCGACGACGTACGGCGACTCGGTGACCGAGACGGTCGCGTCCGTGCTCGCGTCGGTGAACGCCACCCCCGGCTCACTCCAGTTGCGCAGGTCGGCGGAGCGCCGGTGGGCCACGACGTGGTGGCCGCCGGGGCCGGACAGCTCGGTGTAGTACATGACCCACTCGCCGCCGACCCGCAGCACCATCGGGTCACGCGCCGCGAGCCCCCGGAAGAGCGGACCGGAGGGCTCGCGGGTCCAGGTGAACAGGTCGGTCGACGTGGCGAGGTTGACGGCCGCGCCGCTTGCGCCGCCCGCGGCGTAGAACATCCACCACCGGCCGTCCGCCTCGACGACGTGCGGTGCCCACAGGTGTTCCTCGCCGAAGTACGACGGGTCGACGGTGAGCGCGTCGGCATGGCCGGTCCATGGACCGGCCGGACTCGGCGCGGAGGCGTGGGCGAAGGTGATCTCCTTCGCGCTGTCCGGGGATTCGCCGCGCGGGGCGCTGTCCCCGGCGATGCCGAACAGGTGCCAGCGGCCGTGGGCCTTCACCAGGGTGTGATCGTTGAGATAGCGCGGGCCGGCGGCGGTGGAGGGGTCGTGGACGTACGTGAAGGGTCCCGCGCCCACCCAGCGGGCGGGCGCGTCCCCGGAGGACGCGGCGGGGGCCGGGCCGGCCGTCGCGCCCAGGAGCGGCAGCGCGCCCGCGCCCGCCGCTCCGAGCAACAGGCTCCGGCGGCTGATCGGAAGCATGGGTCCTCCGGACGTACCGCGCGGCAGGCCGTGTCGCGGGGGCACGGCCTGCCACGGGTGTGGTGGGGGTGGGGACGGCAGCGGGGCGGGGCGGGTCAGTGGAGGGCCGGTCCTGCGGTGTCGTTCACCCAGCCCCAGTCGGCCCAGGTGCTGAAGCCGGTCTGCCAGGTGTGGAAGGTGCCGACGGGGTTGGTGCCGAAGACCTCGATGCGGCCGTCGGCGTTGGCGGCGGCGGTGACCTCGGTGCCGCCGGTGCCGAAGGAGGCCCACGGGCTGTAAGGGGCGTTGAGGCCGGTCTGCCAGCTGTGCGCGGCGGTCGTGCCGTTCATGGCGAAGACCTCGACGCGGCCGTCCGGGGTGCGCTCGCTGCTGAGCTGCGCGTTGGCGGGGCCGCCGCCGGTGCCCTCCCACTCGGACCAACCGGCGGGACCGGTCTGGTACTTGTGGAACACCCCGACCGGGCCGGAGGCGAAGACCTCAAGACGCCCGTCGGCGTTGTGGTCGACGGTCAGGTCGTGCCCGCCTTCACCGAACGTGGCCCAGGCCGACCAGCCGCCGTTGGGGGCGGTCTGGTACGTGTGCTCGAAGGTGGCGCCGTTGAGGGCGAAGACCTCCAGGCGGCCGTCGGGCGCCTTCCCCATCTCCACCCTGCTGTCGGCGGGGCCACCGCCGGTGGACTCCCACTCCGACCAGCCGCCGTTCGGGGCGAGTTGATAGCGATGGAAGAGCCCGACGGGGCCCGACGCGTAGACCTCGATCCGGCCGTCGGCGTTGACGCCGGCCGCCGTGTCCCGGCCACCGCCGCCGAAGGTCTCCCAGTTCGACCAGCCACCGGACGGGTTCAGCTGCCAGCGGTGCTGGAATGTGTTCCCGTTGAGGGCGAGCAGCTCCAGACGGCCGTCGGCGTTGGGCGCGATGGCGAGTTGGGCGTCGGCCGGCCCGCCGAGGGACTCCCAGGACGACCAGTCGCCGTTGACCCGCTGCTGCCAGGCGTGGTGGATGCCGTCGGCCGCGGCCGCGAACACCTCAAGGCGCCCGTCCGCCGAACGTGCCGACACGACCCGGCCGGACTCCGCCGGATAGACCGGGGGCCTGGGCTGCGGGCCGGGGCCCGGCGTGCAGGGCAGCACGATGCCGCGCTCGGCGAGATGGACCTCGGGGTCGACGCCCCAGGAGGCGGACCGGTCGCCCCAGATGCGCAGGTGGAGATGGGGTCCCGTGGAGTTCCCCTCGGAGCCCATCAGGGCGATCTGCCGGCCGGCCTCGACGTGGTCGCCGACGGAGACGTCCCGCCGGGACATGTGCCCGTACTCGGAGATCCTCCCGTCCGGGTGCTGGACCCGGATCCACTGCCCGTAGCCCGGCTCGTACCCGGAGATGGTCACCTCGCCGTCCCCGACGGCGTAGATCGGCGTTCCGACGGCGTTGGCGATGTCCACGCCGTTGTGGCCGCTGTGGTAGTGCTGGGTCACGGTGCCCGCGGCCGGGCAGGCCGCCCCGGCGACCGCCCCGCGGGCGGCC